>SHXT01000034.1 GCA_009693175.1 Candidatus Methylopumilus sp. | reverse complement strand
CGCGAGTCTTCATGCGTACTAAAAAACCATGCGTGCGAGCACGTTTTACTTTTGATGGTTGATAGGTACGTTTCATTGTCTTTCTCCAGCTATAATAATTCGATAAGGATCGCGAAATTTACCCCACATCACCAATGATGTCAACGATTATTTATTTAAGAAACCTAAAAAGGTCTGTGGATAACTTAGGCGGGTTCGGTTAAGATGATTTTTGTAAAGCAATCATTCCTAAAAAGCGTTTTTACACCGTTCCGGTTCTCTAAAATGCCAAATCAAGAAGAAGTTGTGTCATTGAATAATATATATATTGGATTTTACCTTTAATGGAAAATTTTTGGTCCCACTGTCTCGAGTGTTTTAAGAAAGAGCTCTCCGCTCAGCAATTTAATACCTGGATCAAACCCCTCAAGTTCGAATTAGATCAGCAGCATATAAAAATCTTAGCGCCTAATAAATTTGTACAGCAATGGGTCAAAGATCGCTTCGCACATAAAATTGAAATGTTAGCCAGAGAGCTCTTGCCTGACGTCGCCAAAGTAGAATTTACCATTCTTGCCATTAACGACTCTTTATTGCACAAAAAAGAAGCAGTTATTTCAAAAGCTTTAGCAATTAATCCTCCAAATAATGTCACTGAACCACATGTCACTGAAACAAGCAAAAACAGTGTAGGGCATATACAAAAAGAAGTTAAAACTTCGGGGCTTAATTCTCATTTTACTTTTGAAAGCTTTGTCACAGGCAAAGCCAATCAACTAGCATGTGCTGCAGCTATGCAGGTCTCTGAAAATCCTGGCAAGGCCTATAACCCTCTTTTTATCTATGGTGGTGTAGGCTTAGGCAAAACGCATTTAATTCAAGCTATTGGCAATCATTTAAAACATATCCAGCCTGATGCAAAAATTAAATACCTACATGCTGAACGTTATGTGTCTGATGTTGTTAAAGCTTATGAAAATAAATCATTTGATGCGTTTAAAAAAAATTATCATTCGCTTGATTTGTTATTAATTGACGACATTCAATTTTTTGCAAAAAAAAATCGTACACAGGAAGAATTCTTTTACGCATTTAATGCCCTCATTGAAAATAAAAAACAAATTATTATTACTTGCGATAGTTATCCAAAAGAAATTGGAGGTGTCGACGAACGATTACGAACACGATTCAGTTGGGGCCTAACTGTTGCAATTGAACCGCCAGAACTTGAAATGCGCGTTGCGATTTTACTTAAAAAAGCTGAAGGAAATAAAATGAAAATTTCTGAAGAAGTTGCTTTTTTTATTGCAAAACAAATTCGCTCGAATGTTCGCGAACTTGAAGGAGCATTGAATAGAATCTTGGCCATGTCTAATTTTACAAAATCAACCATTGATATTAATTTAACTAAAGAAGCATTAAAAGATTTAATTGCAGTTAGAGGCCGCCAAGTCAGCGTTGAAAATATTCAAAAAACTGTAGCTGATTATTTTAAAATTAAGATTTCAGACATGTTAAGCAAAAAACGTTCTCGTAATTATTCAAAACCAAGACAGCTTGCTATGGCCATTACGCGTGAATTAACTAACCTAAGTTTTCCAGAAATTGGCGAAGCATACGGAGGGCGGCATCACACGACAGTCATGCATGCATGCGAAGAAATTGATCAAATACGCTTAAACAACCCATCAACTGCGCAAGATTTGGGCATACTTATGCAAGTATTAAGGGGTTAATAAACCCTTGTGAATTAGTTGTGGAATAATTGTGGGTAAGTAGGTACTTTAAAAATATATAATTTTTATGCACAAACTACCCACAAGACATATAAATAGAAATACATAGTTATTCACAAAATAACCCACTGTTTCTACTATAGTTTATACGGTTACCCACAACAAACCTTACCATTATTATTATTATTAGATTTATATATTAAAAAACATTAAATAAAGAAGAATATTATGAATATAAAAATTAATCGGGATGCATTACTAAAACCACTTTCTAATGTAGCAAGTATTGTGGAACGTAAACACGCGCTACCTATTCTTTCAAATATCTTAATTCAAGGTAAGGATGGTCAAGTAAAACTCACAGCAACCGACTTAGAGATGCAAGTATCATTAAGTTTGAAAGCTGATTTAAAAGAAGAAATTGCTACCACTATTTCAGCAAGAAAGTTTTTTGATATTACAAGATCACTACCTAATGATTGTATGATTGATATTACCATTAAAGATAATCGCGTTTCAGTAAAGGCTAATAAAAGTCGTTTTGCAATACAAACCTTACCCGCGAAAGATTATCCAGTAATGATAAAAGCTTCGAGCGAAGCAGTAGTCATTACTATTTCTCAAATTCAATTAAAACATTTATTAAAACAAGTTGAGTTTGCTATGGCACAACAAGATATTCGTTATTATTTAAATGGGTTATTGTTTGAAGTAAATGGCAATCAACTTAATATTGTTGGCACAGATGGTCATCGATTAAGTTATACCTCAGTGCATTTGAATCAAAATTACAACAAAACGGCAGTTATTCTTCCAAGAAAAACAGTGATTGAATTAATCAAATTACTAAATGACACTAATGAGTTGGTATCAGTAGAAATTTATAAAGCACAAGTCAGTTTTAATTTTAATGATATTCAACTCATTTCAAAAGTGATTGATGGCAAGTTCCCAGATTACACACGCGTGATTCCTGAAGGACATAATAATCAATTTACCATTGATCGATTGCAATTTTTAACATCCCTTCAGCGAACGTCTATCTTATCAAATGAAAAATATCGTGGTATTCGCATGATGATTGCAGATAACAATTTGAGACTTATTAGCACAAACGCAGAGCAAGAAGAGGCTGAAGAAGAGCTTGAAATTCAATATCAACAAGACCCTATTGATATTGGTTTTAATGTGACATACTTAATTGATGTTTTAACAAACATGCAAGAAGACAAAGTGAATTTAGCCTTTTTAGACACAAACAGCAGCTGTTTATTTACTATCCCTAGTAATGATGATTACAAGTATGTTGTGATGCCAATGCGTATTTAATTCATTTTAAAAAACAAAGAGAAGCTCATGGCAAAAAAAATAGACGATCAAGAATATAATTCGGACAGCATTAAAATCTTAAAGGGATTGGATGCGGTTAGAAAAAGACCGGGTATGTATATTGGCGACACGTTCGATGGGAGTGGGCTGCATCATATGGTATTTGAGGTGCTTGATAATGCAATTGACGAATCTTTGGCAGGCCATTGCGATGACATTAAAATTATTATTCATCCAGACAACTCAGTGAGCGTGTCAGATAATGGCCGCGGCATTCCAACTGACATTAAAGAAGATGATGAGTTTAAGCGCTCAGCTGCAGAAATTGTAATGACTGAATTACATGCGGGTGGAAAGTTTGATCAAAATTCTTACAAAGTGTCTGGGGGATTACATGGTGTCGGCGTGTCAGTTGTCAATGCGTTGTCTGAATGGCTGCATTTAAAAATTTGTCGAAACGGCAAGGTGTATCAAATAGAATTTAAACATGGTGAGCGCGTGGCTGCACTTGCAGAAGTAGGCACAACAGATCGAAGAGGCACCGAAGTGCATTTTTTCCCATCAGCGGAAACATTTCAGAACATTAATTTTCATTATGAAATTTTAGCCAAACGTATCCGCGAATTATCGTTTCTTAATAATGGCGTCAAAATGGAATTAATTGATCAACGACATAATAAAGCAGAAAATTTTGCATACTCGGGTGGCGTAAAAGGCTTTGTGGAATATATGAATCGGTCGAAAGCGACGCTTCATAAAAAACCGTTTTATGCCTTTGGTGAAAAAGAAGGAATTAGTGTTGAAGTTTCAATGCAGTGGAATGATTCTTACGGCGAAAATGTTCAGTGTTTTACAAATACTATTCCCCAGCGAGATGGCGGAACTCATTTAACAGGGCTTCGAGCTGCTATGACAAGAACATTAAATAATTTTATAGAACAAAATGAGCTCGCTAAAAAAGCTAAAGTAGAAACCACAGGCGACGATATGCGGGAAGGCCTTACTTGTGTGTTGTCTATTAAAGTACCAGAGCCAAAATTTTCATCACAAACAAAAGATAAGTTAGTTTCAAGCGAAGTGCAGCCCGTTGTATCAGAGGTTGTAGGGTCAAAGCTTGCAGATTTTTTAGCTGAAAGCCCAGCAGATGCAAAGATTATTTGTAATAAAATTATTGATGCTGCACGCGCTCGTGAAGCTGCTCGAAAGGCGCGCGATATGACAAGACGTAAAGGCGTCATGGACTCCATGGGATTGCCAGGAAAACTTGCAGACTGCCAAGAAAAAGATCCTGCCTTGTGTGAAATTTATTTAGTCGAGGGCGATTCTGCCGGGGGATCAGCAAAGCAAGGACGTGATCGGAAAAATCAAGCAATCCTGCCTTTGAAAGGAAAAATTTTAAATGTGGAGAAAGCACGCTTTGATAAATTACTATCCTCTCAGGAAATTGCAACGTTAATTACAGCCCTAGGCACAGGCATTGGTAAAGATGATTTCAATGTCGAAAAATTACGTTATCACCGCATTATTATTATGACCGATGCTGACGTTGATGGTGCGCATATTCGTACACTGCTACTTACATTCTTCTATCGTCAAATGCCAGAGCTTGTTGATCGAGGACATATTTATATTGCACAGCCCCCGCTCTTTAAAGTGAAGCAAGGCAAGCACGAACAATATCTAAAAGATGAACAAGAGCTCGATCAATATTTACTAGAGTCAGCTATTAAAGACGCAACATTACTGACCAAAAAAGGCGGTAATAATTTAACCGGAGATGCATTAGGCGAGATTGCAAGACAAATGGTTTTGACAGAGGCGGTGATCCGTCGAATTGCACCACATTATGATGAAGCCGTGTTGCGCGCAATTCTTTATGTAGGCGCAATTGATTTGACGAGCGAAGCTAAAGCAGAAAAAATAGCACAACAACTAAGAGAAAGGCTCATTAATAAAAGCACTGAAAAGTCAGAAGTGCTTGTTTCACTCGACGAAGAAACAAAAACATATAAGCTTGCTGTTAATAAATTTGTGCATGGCAACTTAGAAAGTTGTGTCATTGATGCATTATTTTTATCAAGTGGTGATTACCAACAAATATTGAAAACATCACAGATGTTAGATGGTCTTGTCGGCGAAGGTGCAATGATTTTGCGTGGCGAAAAATCAGAAGGAGTTTTAAATTTCAAAGAAGCGCTTGATTGGTTGCTTGACGAAGCAAAACACAATTTAAATGTTCAGCGCTATAAAGGCTTGGGTGAAATGAATCCAGAACAACTTTGGGAAACTACAATGGATCCTACTGTGCGCCGATTACTCAAAGTACAAATTGATGACGCGATTGCAGCCGATGAAATATTTACAACACTTATGGGCGATCAAGTTGAACCTAGACGTGCATTTATTGAAAACAATGCATTAGGAGTGAGCAATCTCGATATTTAGTTTTGCTTAATTTATGACACTAAGTGAATTAAGATTTATTGTTGCGGTCGCTAAAGAAAAAAATTTTAGACGCGCAGCAAGCAAATGTTTTGTAAGTCAGCCCGCATTAAGCTTAGCAATTAAAAAATTAGAAGACGAGCTTAATGTGTCTTTATTTGAGCGCAATCGCACCGAAGTCACGATTACTGAAATTGGCGCAAAAATTGTTGAACAAGCTAATATTGTTTTAGAAGAAGCTGAAAAGATTAAGGCTTTTGCTAAGTCAGGGGGAGACCCTTTGGACGGGCTCATTAAATTGGGCATGATTCATTCGGTTGGCCCATATTTATTGCCACAAATCATCCCAATTTTAAGAAAATTAGCCCCCAAAATGCCTTTGGAGGTTGAGGAAAATATTACTGCCAATCTTGAAGCACAATTAAAGAATGGGCAGATTGATGCTGCAATCGTGGCGCTTCCATTTAATATTCCAGGCATTCAAGTATTACCATTGTATCAAGAAGAATTTGTTGTGGCAGTGCCTAACAGTCATCCGTGGGTTGAACGCAAATATATTAATCCAAAAGATTTAAGCGATGAAAAAGTGCTGCTTTTAAATAGCGGGCATTGTTTTAGTTTACAGGTGGTGGAGTCGTGTCCTGATTTGTCTAAAAAAGGTGAAGTATTACAAGGGAATTCACTCGAAACAATTCGCAATATGGTGGCATCAAATTTAGGTATTACTGTTTTACCAAAAAGTGCAACATCGGATCGCTATCAAAACCATTTAATAAAAGTGATTCCTTTTATTAAAC
>SHXT01000033.1 GCA_009693175.1 Candidatus Methylopumilus sp. | reverse complement strand
AAAGGGCATCGTCTTGCCGGGGGCATTAGAGCTTCGATCTATAATGCAATGCCTATTGAAGGCATTCAGGCTCTTTTGGATTACATGAAAGACTTTGAAAAATCACATTAATATTATGACAGATGAATTAAAAAAATTAAGAGATGCAATCGATCAAATCGACAATGAACTTTTAGATCTCATTTCTAAGAGAGCTTCATTGGCATCAAATATTGGTAGTCTTAAAACTGACGGTGTGATTTATCGTCCAGAACGCGAGGCTCAGGTTTTACGTCGATTAGTCGAACAAAATCAAGGTCCACTCTCGAATGAAAGTATTGAAAGTATTTACAAAAGTATTATGTCTAACTGTAGAGCATTAGAAAAACAAATTACAGTAGCATTCTTAGGCCCTTTAGGTACATTCAGTGAAGAGGCTTCGATGAAACAATTTGGTGAGTCGATTGTCCCGATGCAAACATCAAGTATCGATGAAGTTTTTCATCTTGTTGAAACATATAAAGCTCATTACGGCGTTGTACCTGTCGAAAATTCAACTGAAGGTGCAATCAATCGCACACTCGATTTATTGCTTACTTCAAATGCATTAATATGCGCTGAAATTATTTTGCCTGTGCATCATAATTTAATTACTAATGAAAAAGATTTATCTAGCATTAAGAAAATTTATTCACATGCGCAATCATTATCACAATGTCATCAATGGCTGCTTAATCATATGCCTAGTGTTGAAAAACAATCTGTTTCAAGCAATGCAGAAGCTGTGAAGATCGTGTCTAAAGAAAAAGGTACAGCTGCAATCGCAAGTATGCGCGCTGCAGCATTATTTAAAACAAATGTATTGATTGAAAATATTGAGGATGACCCTAAGAATTCAACACGATTCTTAGTGATTTCGAATCACCCAGTATCACCCTCTGGACTAGATAAAACTTCAATTATTGTAGCTGCGAAAAATCAACCAGGTGCCATTGCATCTATCATTGAACCTTTTGCCAAACATAAAGTAAGTATGACAAAGCTTGAATCACGGCCTTCAAAAACAGGCTTATGGGAGTACGTATTCTTTATTGATGTTGAAGGACATATTACAGATACTCAAGTATCTCAATCCATCAAAGAAATTGAAAACAAGGCTTCATTTCTAAAAGTTTTAGGGTCTTATCCACAGTCTAATTTGACTTAATGGTTTGATGTTTAGCACTCCATTTTAGATTTTTTAAAAATTCATTATGTCTATTCAATCTTTAATACCAAAATATATTTGTGATATCGCCCCTTACCAAGGTGGCAAACCTATCTCTGAGCTTGCGCGTGAATACCATCTAGAAGAAGCCTCTATTGTGAAATTAGCTTCCAATGAAAATCCTTTAGGTATGAGCCCTATGGCACGCGCAGTCATTTTAAAATCAATTGATGACATTGCTCGCTACCCAGATGGTAACGCTTTTAAACTTAAAAGTGCTGTCAGCCATAAATTTGAATTAAATCCTGAAGGTTTAATTTTTGGAAACGGTTCAAATGATATTCTTGAATTGGCCGCACGTACTTTTTTAAAAGTAGGTGATGAAGTGATATTTTCTCAACATGCTTTTGCGGTTTATGCTCTTGTGACGCAGGTCATGGGGGCTATAGGTATCAAGGTTCCTGCTCGAGATTTTTCGCATGATCTTTCAGGAATGTTAAAAGCAATCACCCATAAAACTAAAATTATTTTTATTGCAAATCCCAATAATCCCACAGGCACATTAATTTCTAAAAATGAACTTAAAGCTTTTTTAAATGAAGTGCCTCAGAATATTATCGTGGTGTTAGATGAGGCCTATGACGAATATCTTAACCATGAAAATAAATCGGAAAGTTTTTTATGGCTTTCTGAATTTTCGAATCTTATTGTTTCTAGAACTTTTTCTAAGGCTTATGGTTTGGCGGGCTTGAGAGTTGGGTTTGGCGCATCTAATCCCGAAATTATTCAATTTATGAATCGTGTAAGACAGCCTTTTAATGTGAATAGCCTTGCGCAAGACGCCGCAATTGCAGCGCTAATGGATGATGCATTTGTCAGTGAGAGTAAAATACTGAATAATGATGGGAAAAAACAATTAGAATCGGCATTTCAAAGGCTGAAGCTTAGCTATATTCCTACTTTTGGAAACTTCATAAGCTTTAAAGTGAATAAGGCGCTTCAGGTATATGAAGCGTTACTAAAGGCGGGTATCATTGTGCGCCCGGTAGCAAATTATGAAATGCCGGATTATTTGCGTGTCAGTATTGGTCTTAAAGAAGAAAACGAACGATTTATCAAGGTATTAGAAACGATTATTTAAATAGGATTTAGCATGATTATTGTAATGAGCAGCGTTGCGACTGAAGAACAAATTGAATCGGTTATTAAACGTATAGAAGAAAAAGGACTGGAAGCAAACGTCTCAAGAGGTACCGAAAGAACAGTGATCGGTGCGATTGGCGACGAACGCAGTCTTGATCAAGAACTTTTAGAGGCTCTCCCTGGCGTTGAGCAGGCGCTTCATATTGTTAAGCCTTATAAGATCGTCGCGCGCGAATGGCATAAAGAAGATACCGTAATTGATATCAAAGGTAATCCCATGGGCGGCAAACAAATTCAAATTATTTCAGGTCCATGCTCTGTTGAAACCCCAGATCAAATGGAAAAAGCTGCTAAAGCTGTAAAGGCTGCTGGTGTCAGATTGATGCGCGGCGGTGCTTTCAAACCTCGAACAAGCCCTTACACTTTTCAAGGTACGGGCGCTGAAGGCTTAGAAATGTTTAGAAAAGCAGCCGATAAAGAAGGCTTGCCTATCGTGACTGAGCTTATGGATGCAAGACAGCTCGATCTGTTCATGAAACATAAAGTCGATGTGATTCAAATTGGTACACGTAGTATGCAAAACTTTGAACTTCTTAAGGAAGTTGGTAAGGTGAATGTGCCTGTGATTTTAAAGCGTGGTATGTCTGCAACTATTTCTGAATGGCTCATGGCCGCTGAATATATCGCTGCCGGTGGCAACCACAATATTATTTTTTGTGAACGTGGCATTCGTACTTTTGAAACTTATTATCGCAACGTATTAGATATCACAGCAATTCCTGTCTTAAAAAAAGAAACCCATCTTCCTGTGATTGTAGATCCATCGCATGCGGGTGGTAAGGCTTGGATGGTCGCTGCATTATCGAGATCCGCGATCGCTGCCGGTGCTGATGGACTTTTAGTCGAAATGCACCCTAATCCATGTGAAGCATGGTGTGATGCAGATCAAGCAATTAATCCTCAAGAACTTATTACCCTTATGGGCGAATTAAGAGGTATTGCTAAGGTGATTGGCCGCGAGATTCTTTAATGAACTCATGGATTTCATGAGTTCTCTTTAGCTAATTTCCACTATGAAATTAGGTGTTTTTCCCTCAGTATCCTTCCATTCTTAAATATCAATCTCATCAATAAGGTTCTATGCATATACATGTATTAGGTGCAGGCGCAGGTGGCGGATTTCCCCAATGGAACTGCAATTGTCAAAATTGTGATGGCTTGCGAAAAGGAACGATTAAAGCAACTAAGCGAACACAATCTTCAATATGTGTAAGTTCAGATGGAATTCACTGGGTATTATTTAATACATCTCCAGATGTCTTGCAGCAAATTCAAAGTTTTCCACCCCTTCAACCTGGAAGATCGATTCGTGATAGTGGCATCGCTGCGATCGTTTTAATTGATGCGCAAATTGATCATACAACAGGCTTACTCATGTTAAGAGAGGGTACACAAAAGTGTGAGCTTTATTGCACCGATATGGTGTATCAAGACCTTACAACAGGCAATCCACTTTTAAATATTTTAGAACATTACTGTGGTGTCAATCGTCATAATGTTCCTACTGATGGTAAAACTTCATTTGAAATTCCACAAATTGAAAATCTTACATTCACTGCAGTTGCCCTAAAGAGTGCAGCACCACCTTATTCGCCACATCGCAATAATCCTCATCCAGGTGACACTATTGGTATATTGATTGAAGATAAAAAAACACATAAACGTTTATTTTATGCACCAGGTTTAGGTGAGATTGAACCTCATTTACCACTTTTATTTGAAAAAGCAGATTGTATTATGGTGGATGGTACGTTTTGGACAAATACTGAAATGATAGATATGGGCTTAATGACTAAAAAAGCGCGTGATATTGGTCACAATCCTCAATCAGGTGAGGGTGGCATGATTGAAGTGTTAGATCGATATCCGAATGCTAAAAAAGTATTAATACATATTAATAATACCAATCCTATTTTAAGAGAAGATTCTAAGGAGCGTGCGATCTTAACTCAGCATGGCATTGAAGTTGCGTACGATGGTATGGATATTGTTTTATAAAAGGATTGAATGATGATAGATAAAATTTGGTCAAGATCTGAGTTTGAAGAAAAGCTTCGGGAGAAGGGTAAGGGGTATCATATTTATCATCCATTTCATGTGATGATGTATGAGGGAAAGCTTACTAAAGAGCAGCTCCAATGTTGGGTATTAAATCGTTTTTATTATCAAATTAGCATCCCACTTAAAGATGCTGCAATTTTATCGAATTGCCCCGATTTAGAAGTTAGGAGGCAATGGATTGTGCGCATCGCAGATCATGATGGTGTTGAAGATGCAACAGGCGGGATTGAAGCATGGATTCAGCTTGGCGCAGCTGTCGGTTTAACGCGAGAAGATATGGTGTCACTAAAGCATGTAAGTCCGGGCGTTCGATTTGCAGTAGATGCTTATGTTAATTTTGCAAAACAAAAACCATGGCAGGAATCTGTATGTTCATCACTTACAGAGTTATTTGCCCCACACATTCATCAGCAACGCATCAGTTCCTGGCCAGAAGTTTATCCATGGATTAATGAATCAGGTTTAACATACTTTAAAAAACGCTTAACCGAAGCAAGGCGAGATGTAGAGCAGGGCTTATCAATCACTCTAGATTATTTTAGTCAATCGAGAGTTATGCAAGAACGTGCTTTAGATATTTTGCAATTTAAATTGAATGTTTTATGGGTCATTGCCGATTCAATTATGCTCTCATCATCTAATATTAAAGTTGAAGATCGAGATTATTTGAAGCAACCCGTATTTTAAATATGACAATTTTACATACGGATATTTTTAAAATTGCATCCCACCATCGATTTCAGTGGGAAGAGGCTCAGCAATCGCATGTCATTTTATTTCCTGAAGGCATGGTGAAATTAAATGGGAGCGCTGGTGAAGTGCTAAGCTTGGTAGATGGAAAAAATTCAGTAGATATTATTGTGACAACATTAAAACAAAAATTTAAAGATGTAAAAGATCTTGAGACAGATATTTTATCGATGATTAAATTTGCGCATGACAAGGCGTGGATTGAGAAAATAAATTAAGAGGACGCACAAATGGTAACGCAAAATAATGGTGTAGCAGCTTCAGTCACGCATACTCAGCCTTTATGGCTATTAGCCGAAATTACTTATCGCTGCCCACTTCATTGTGCGTTTTGTTATAACCCTACGGATTACGATAAACATACTCAGAATGAGCTCTCAACTGAACAATGGATGAATGTACTTCGTGATGCGAGAAAATTAGGGGCACTTCAGCTAGGTATTTCAGGTGGCGAACCACTTCTTCGTGATGACATTGAAGAGATTGTAGTTGAAGCAAAAAAATTAGGTTATTACAGCAACCTTATTACATCAGGCGTAGGTTTAACTGAAAAAAGAATTCAGGCATTCAAAGAAGGTGGTCTTGATCATATTCAATTATCAATGCACGACATCACCGAAGAAATAAATAATTTTATTACCAATACCAAAACATTTGAGCTTAAGAAAAAAGTTGCAGCGATGATTAAAAATCATGGCTACCCTATGGTGCTGAATGTCGTGATCCATCGTTATAATATCGGTCATATTAAAGAAATTTTAGACATGGCAGAAGCATTAGGTGCTGATTATTTAGAACTTGCAAATACGCAATATTATGGATGGTCACTTATCAATCGTAATCAGTTAATGCCCACTAAAGAACAAATTGATCATGCAGAAAAAGTGACTAATGAATTTAGAGAAAAAGTAGGCAGTAAAATGAAAGTATTTTTTGTCGTGCCTGATTATTTTTCTGATCGCCCAAAAAAATGCATGAATGGTTGGGGTGAGGTTTTTATGATTGTGACTGCAAATGGTGATGTATTACCTTGCCATTCTGCACGTGTTTTACCCAACATTGAATTTCCCAATGTGCGTGATAAAGGCCTTATGTGGGCATGGCAGGATTCACCTGCATTCAATCGCTATCGAGGAGATAGTTGGATGAAAGAACCTTGCCGCACTTGTCCAGAAAAAGAAAAAGATTTAGGTGGTTGTCGTTGCCAAGCTTTTCTTTTATCGGGCGATGCTGAAAGTGCTGATCCAGTATGCTCCTTATCACCTAATCATCCTATTATTGAAAAAGCGATTGAGGATGCTAAAAATCCTACACTTCAAGCACAACCTATTCTTTTTAGAAATGATAAAAACTCTAAAAAAATATTATCAGGCGAAGCTAAAGATTTAATCAAAGACTTTCACGCAGTTCCTTAAGCTTATTAACTTAAGGTTTCATCTATAATCTTAATTATGAATTCATCCCATATGATGCGTGTATTTGTTTTAGCAAGCTTAGCTGCATTAGCGCCTTTTGCGATCGATACATATTTACCCGCATTTCATTTGATGACTTCTGATTTAGAAACAACACCACATGCCATCCAACAGAGCCTTACGTTTTATTTACTCCCCTATGCATTAATGACTTTGTTTCATGGCGCCATTTCAGATGCAATTGGCCGCATTGATACTATTAAAATTGGGCTAGGTATTTTTATACTAGGCTCAATATGTTCTGCATTTGCAACTAGCGTTGAAATACTTTGGCTTGGTCGAATTTTGCAAGGTTTAGGGGGAGGTGCGGGTAATGTAGTTGCTCGTGCTATGGTCCGAGATTTATTTAAAGGACCAGAAGCGCAGCGTGTCATGGCAACCATACAAATGTTATTTGGTATTGCTCCTGCAATAGCACCCATGATTGGCGGTCTTCTTCTAAGCATTCATTGGCATAGTATTTTTATATTTTTAGCAGCTTATGCATCTTTATCATTAGTTGCTGCAATCAAGTACTTGCCTGAGACTATGCCACAACAAAAGCGCGTTTCTTTTTCACTTGGAACAGTGACCCGTCGTTATCAAACGATATTTTCAGATAGAGAATTTTTATTGCTTGTGATTGCATTAGGCGCTAATTTTTCTGGATTCTTTTTATATGTTTTATCAAGCCCAATATTTATTGTTGATCATTTAGGACTTACATCCACTCAATTCGGATATCTTTTTATCCCAACAGTGTCAGGCATGATTTTAGGATCTTATTTATCCAAACAGGCTGCAGGAAATTTATCGCATAAGAAAGTGATTAAGATTGCTTATATTTGGATGGGTTTAATAGTGATTACAAATGTAATTTTTTGCGCTTTTTTTGACACAAATCGATCTATAAATATTAGTTTTGTTGCTTTATATAATATTGGTATGTCACTTGTGATGCCGGTCTTATCCATTGCAGCGCTGGATCGTTTTGAAAAAATTCGTGGTACCGCGTCGTCAGGACAAGCTTTTATCCAAATGCTTCTCTCAACTCTTTCAGCAGGTTTAATCGTGCCTTTCTTATGGTTTTCGCCCTTTGGGCTTTCTTTAGGTATGTTAGGGTATTTTATTTTAAGTCTTTTAGTTATTTCCCAATCAAAATCATTAACTTAATAATTTTACGTACAGGATTTAATCA
>SHXT01000032.1 GCA_009693175.1 Candidatus Methylopumilus sp. | reverse complement strand
ATCCCCACCTTCCTCCGGTTTGTCACCGGCAGTCCCATTAAAGTGCCCAACTAAATGATGGCAATTAATGGCAAGGGTTGCGCTCGTTGCGGGACTTAACCCAACATCTCACGACACGAGCTGACGACAGCCATGCAGCACCTGTGTTACCGTTCTCTTTCGAGCACTTGAACATCTCTGCTCAATTCGGTACATGTCAAGGCCAGGTAAGGTTTTTCGCGTTGCATCGAATTAATCCACATAATCCACCGCTTGTGCGGGCCCCCGTCAATTCCTTTGAGTTTTAATCTTGCGACCGTACTCCCCAGGCGGTCAACTTCACGCGTTAGCTACGTTACTCATAGATTTTACTCTACCAACAACTAGTTGACATCGTTTAGGGCGTGGACTACCAGGGTATCTAATCCTGTTTGCTCCCCACGCTTTCGTGCATGAGCGTCAGTGTTATCCCAGGGGGCTGCCTTCGCCATTGGTATTCCTCCACATCTCTACGCATTTCACTGCTACACGTGGAATTCTACCCCCCTCTGACACACTCTAGCCTTGCAGTTTCGAACGCAGTTCCCAGGTTGAGCCCGGGGATTTCACATCCGACTTACAAAACCGCCTGCGCACGCTTTACGCCCAGTAATTCCGATTAACGCTCGCACCCTACGTATTACCGCGGCTGCTGGCACGTAGTTAGCCGGTGCTTCTTATCAAGGTACCGTCAACCTCATGATTTATTCGATCATAAGTTTTCTTCCCTCGCGAAAGAGCTTTACAACCCGAAGGCCTTCTTCACTCACGCGGAATGGCTGGATCAGGGTTGCCCCCATTGTCCAAAATTCCCCACTGCTGCCTCCCGTAGGAGTCTGGACCGTGTCTCAGTTCCAGTGTGGCTGGTCGTTCTCTCAAACCAGCTACTGATCGTCGCCTTGGTGAGCCTTTACCTCACCAACAAGCTAATCAGATATCGGCCGCTCCATTAACGCAAGGTCTTACGATCCCCTGCTTTCCCCCGTAGGGCGTATGCGGTATTAGCGAATCTTTCGACTCGTTATCCCCCATTATTGGACACGTTCCGATATATTACTCACCCGTTCGCCACTCGCCACCAGAGAGCAAGCTCTCCGTGCTGCCGTTCGACTTGCATGTGTAAAGCATCCCGCCAGCGTTCAATCTGAGCCAGGATCAAACTCTTCAGTTTAATCCAAAACTATTACGTTGACCCTTCAATAAAGAAGGGTCGGTATATTGCATTTGCTTTATTAAATCTCAAATTCATTGAAAAGGTTATTAGCTCATAAATGAACTAAATGTCTTGTCATAAATTTAAAACGTGTAAAGCACTTATATTTTGAGATCCTTTTCTAGAACTTGTTTAACCAAGCCTAAAAAAGGATTTGCCTTAAACTATAAGCACTCACACTTATCAGTTGTCTATTTGTTAAAGAACGGTATTTGATCTTGGTTGCGGGGACAGGATTTGAACCTGTGACCTTCGGGTTATGAGCCCGACGAGCTGCCAGACTGCTCCACCCCGCGATCGATCTGCATACATGACGCAGAGGGGTGAAATTATAGCACTTTTTTTGAAGGACTGTCAAACTTTGACAGCCCTAAATCTAGGGCTATTCGACCAGAAATTGATTAATTTTTTTCACAAAAGCCACAGGATCTTTCAATTGTCCGCCTTCAGAAATCAACGCTTGATCAAAAATCACTTCTGCAAAATCATTGAAGCGCTTCGAATCGACCACTAACTCAAGCTTTTGAATGAGCTTATGTGTTGGATTGATTTCAAGTATTGGTTTTGTATCTGGTGTTTTTTGTCCAGCGGCTTTAAGTAGGCGCTCTAGATTGCCTGATAAATCATGCTCTCCCGCCACCAAGCATGCTGGTGAATCCGTTAAACGATGTGTCACTTTAACTTCTTTTACTTTATCACCTAAAGCTTTTTGTATTTTTTCAACTAAAGACTTCGCATCTTTTTCAATTTTCTTTTTAGCTTCTTTTTCTTTTTCGTCTTCTAACTTTCCTAAATCAAGATCGCCTTTTGCAATCGACTGAAGTTTCTTACCTTCGAACTCATTGAAAGAAGAAAGTAACCACTCATCCACGCGATCACTCATGAGTAACACTTCAATACCTTTCTTCTTGAATATTTCTAAATGCGGACTATGTTTTGCGGCTTCGTAAGAGTCTGTAGTGATGTAATAGATAACTTCTTGGCCATCCTTCATACGCGACACATAATCTTTTAATGAAATAATTTGTGCGTCTGAAGTTTCATGTGTTGAATTAAAGCGAAAGAGATTTGCAATTTTTTCTCGATTAACAAAGTCTTCTCCATGACCTTCTTTCATGACTACACCAAATTCTTTCCAGAATTTTTGATAGTCCTCTGGTTTTTTTTCGCTCATCTCATCTAAGAGATCAAGTATTTTTTTAGTGGACCCTGAGCGAATAGATTCAACCTCTTTACTATCTTGTAAAATTTCACGTGATACATTTAAAGGTAAATCAGCGCTATCAATAACACCTTTCACAAAACGTAAATAATTAGGCATTAATTTTTCAGAAGCCTCCATAATAAAAATACGTTTCACATATAGTTTAACGCCATGATGACGTTCACGGTCAAAAAGATCGAAAGGCGCTTTCGCTGGAATATAAAGGAGTGAAATGTATTCTTGCTTACCTTCGATACGATTGTGAGAGTAGCTAAGTGGGGCCTCTTCATCATAAGAAAGATTCTTATAAAAATCTTTATATTCGTCTTCCTTGATGTCATTTTTATTTCTTGCCCAAAGTGCTGAAGCTGAGTTCACTGTTTCGTCTTCGTTTGTTGGTACCTCTTCGCCATCTTTCCACTCTGATTTTTTCATGACGATTGGTAATGTGATGTGATCTGAATATTTTTTGATAATACTTTTTAAAGTCCAGTCACTTAAAAATTCATCCTCATCTTTTTTAAGGTGCAAGATGATATCCGTGCCGCGTGTTAATTTTTTCGTTTCTGTGAGTGTGTAGTCCCCTTCACCTTTAGATTCCCATTGTGTAGCAACTTTATCTCCTGCGCGTCTTGTAAGCACAGTGACTTTGTCTGCAATGATAAAAGATGAGTAGAAACCCACACCAAATTGACCAATGAGATTAGCGTCTTTCGCTTGATCTCCAGTTAAATTATTTAAGAATTCTTTAGTGCCTGAACGTGCAATCGTACCTATGTTACTAATAACCTCATCGCGATTCATACCGACACCATTATCTGAAACAGTTAAGGTGCGTGCTTTTTTATCAAAGTTTACGCGTATCTTAAGGTCAGAATCTTTTTCATAAAGGCTAGCATCTTTCAGCGCTTCAAAGCGCAGCATGTCGGCAGCATCGCTTGCATTTGAAATCAACTCACGAATCACAATCTCTTTATTACTATATAAAGAGTGAATCATGAGATGAAGCAGCTGTTTAACTTCTGCTTGAAAGACTAATTTTTCAGATGTAGGTTCTTTTGTCGCCATGTGAATACCTTATAAAATAATAATGAGATGACTAGTAAATGGGGGTTAAAACAATAATTTCAAGAGCTATCGTTGCTTACTTTTTTTCAGATATCTTTTTAAGTGCAAGTGAGGCTGCCATAAAACCAAAACTTGCCGTCACCATAACGCTTGAGCCATAACCCCCGCAATACAGGCCTGTCAGAGTATCATCAGACTCACAAGCATCAGTAGGCTTAACCATAACTTCATCGGTAAAAACAACATCGATACCCACCTTTTGTGACGCTTTTAAATTTAATGCTTTTTTAACATCGTGCCTTATACGCGCAGTTAAGCGATCCCCGTGTGTGAGATTAAGGTCTGCAATTTTGATATGAGAAGGATCTATACGGCCACCAGCGCCGCCTGTCATCACTAATGGAATCTGATGTGTAAGTGCATGTAATGCTAAAGAGGTTTTTATAGAAGCTTGATCAATCGCATCAATTACCACGTCAAAATGGGACTGCAAAAAATCTTCAAGGTTATCTTGGGTAATAAAGTCATCTAATATAGTCACCTCACAAAAGGGATTGATATCAAAAATTCTTTCTTTCATGGCAATCACTTTAGATTTTCCAAGCGTCGTATCAAGCGCATGGATTTGGCGATTAATATTAGATTCTGCAATGTGATCTAAATCGATAAGGGTAATCTTCCCGATAGCATTGCGAGCTAAGCCCTCTGCTGCCCAAGATCCAACGCCGCCAATACCAATGACACACACATGCGCTTTTTGAAATGCATGTAAATCTTTTTCGCCATATACACGTTCAACACCACCAAAGCGTCGATTAAAATTGATAGAGTCCATTTTTAATTTAAGTTTCGAGAACGACAAACGCTGTCGCAATATTTTTTTCGTCTGAAATAGAAATATGCTGACAATGAATTTTTTTTTGTTTGAGGAAATCTTGTAATTCTGAATCAAATTCAAGAATAGGCTTACCTAATTCGTCATGTCCAACAATAATATTCTGAAAACGAACGGGTGATCTAAACCCTGTACCTAAAGCTTTTGCGAAAGCTTCTTTGGCTGCAAATCTTTTTGCTAAAAAACGGGATTGTGTAGATGACTTTAAATAACTTTCAAATTCAGAGTCACTTAAAATACGACGCGCAAAAGTCTCTCCAAATTTTTCAATGGATTCTTGAATGCGCGCAACTTCGACTACATCAGTGCCAATACCAAAAATCATAATTTATATTTTCTTAAAAAAATTTCTTACTTAGAGTAATTTCGCACAAGTAACTTCATTTCTTTAATTGCATTATCCCAACCTACAAATAAAGCGTGGGATACGATCGCGTGTCCTATATTTAATTCTTCAATGCCTGGAATAGCTGCTACTAAATTAACATTATGATAATGCAATCCATGACCTGCGTTCACAATTAAACCTAAAGACAGTGCATGAGCAACTGCTTCTCTAATGCGTTTAATCTCTTTAAGTTTAACAGTCTCATTTTCAGCATCTGCATAGCTTCCTGTATGAATCTCAACGACGGGTGCGCCCATTTTTTTTGCTAAATCAATATTTTTTAAATCAGGTGCTATAAAAAGCGATACGCGACTGCCGCTTTCAGTCAATTTTTGTGTCGCGCGATGAAGAAGATCATATGATTGAGTTACATTTAAACCGCCTTCGGTAGTTCGCTCTTCTCGTCTTTCTGGAACGATACAAACATCTTGTGGTTTAACTTTGCATGCAATCAAAATCATTTCATCTGTCGCTGCGAGTTCTAAATTCATTTTTGTTTGGAGTAAGGGTCTAATGGCAAAAATATCTTCATCTTGCATATGACGACGATCTTCCCGCAAATGAAGTGTGATACTGTCAGCACCTGCTTGCTCTGCACGAAGCGCTGCCTCAATAACACTTGGATATATAGTGCCCCGTGCCTGTCTTAAGGTTGCAACATGGTCAATATTCACACCTAACTTAATCATAAGTTTCTTTATCCCTGAAGATCAACAAACAATTGTTTTGAGTGGAGGGGTTTATCACCTAAGTAAAATCCTAATAGATAGCGCATTAATTGTTTGCTTTGTTGCTGTGTTTCTTTGTCTTGATAAAAATCCTTCGACATATCAAGTAAAGTTTTACCTAATATTTTAATGCCATGATCGGTGCGTGTTAAATCACATGCGCCGTATTCAGCTTCATAACGATATATTTTATCAGGGATAATGGGATTTGAATCCTCATCCTGATCTAAAGTGACGGCATAACCTAATGCTTGTAATAACTTTAATTCAAAACGACGCAATACAATGGTCAGCTCTTCACCCACACTTAACGCTAAAATGGTCTCATGATAAAAATGGAAGAGTTCTGTATATGGTTCATCACGAGGCAATAAACGAATCATAAGTTCATTTAAGTAAAAACCGCACATCAAAGCATTGCCTTCTAACACGGTAAGTTTTTCACACCACTCTAATCCATTTAAACTTTTTAATTCGTTTTTACCTGACCAATTTGCAAGAAGCACCTGGAAAGATTGCAGCATGCCGCGAATCGAAGATCTTGGTCGACGCGCTCCTTTAGCAACAACTGCGACACGACCAAATTGCTCCGTAAATAATTCTGCGATGAGGCTCGTTTCTTTAAAAGGGTAAGTGTGTAAAATATATACACGCTGATTTTCTTGACGATACTGCGAAATTGCCATTGAGAAGTTTAAAGCCCTAGTGATTTTAAGACGCGCTGATCAGTTGACCAGCCACTTTTAACTTTCACCCATGTTTCAAGCCATACTTTTCCACCAAAAAGTTCTTCCATATCATGTCTTGATTCAGTAGAAATTTTTTTTAATTTTTCACCATCTTTTCCAATGAGCATCGGCTTTTGGCTTTCTTTATCTACAATGATGGCTGCAAAAATACGTCTTAAATTACCTTCGACTTCAAACTTTTCAATCTCAACCGCAATGGCGTATGGCACTTCCTGCCCCATTAATCGAAATACTTTTTCCCGAATAATTTCTGAAGCTAAAAAACGTTCGCTCTTGTCAGTAATTTCATCCTCACCATAAATAAAAGGTTGCTCAGGTAAGTGATCGCGAATGGTAGATAAAAGATTCTCTAAATTTTTATTCCGTTTAGCGCTAACAGGTATCATCGCTTTAAATTTATATGACTCACTCATGATTTTAATTTCTTTTAAAAGTAAATTCTTATCTTTCATCAAATCAACTTTATTAATCACGAGAATTGTGGGTCTATCTTTAGGAATTAATTTCATGACTGCAATATCTTCTTTGGTCATACCTTTCGATTCAATCACAAATAACACTACATCCACATCACTTAACACTTGATGCACAGTTTTATTTAAACCCTTATTCATGACATTTAAATGTTTAAGCTGAAACCCTGGCGTATCAATAAAAAGGAATTGTGTGTCATCAATCGTTTGAATACCTAAAAGCTGATAGCGTGTGGTCTGGGCTTTTTTTGAAGTGATGCTAATTTTGGTACCAATGAGATAATTCAGTAGTGTTGATTTTCCGACATTAGGTCGACCAACAATTGCAATCGTGCCACAACGTGTGATTTTTTTCTCACTCATCTTTAAGTGATTTCTAACATCTGTTGATAGGCTTTTGAAGCCGCTTCTTGTTCTGCAATACGTCGGCTATTTCCAACACCTTGTGTTTTAATATTTGATTTTTTAATAACGCATTCAATCGTAAATGTTTGACTATGTGCTTCACCATCAATCGAAACAACAGTATATGAAGGTAAATCACTTTTCTGGCTTTGAAGTAACTCTTGCAATAAAGTCTTAGGGTCTTTTTGAATGAGCTTAGGATCGATCTCATCGAGTTGCTTTTCAAAAAAACGAAGCACAAAAGCTTTGGTAGCTTCAATACCTCCATCTAAATAAATCGCACCAATCATCGCTTCAAATGTATCTGCCAAAATAGACGGGCGTCGCCATCCAGCACTTTTTAATTCACCTTCACCTAGCCTAATAAAATCACCCAAACCAATAAATGTTGCAATACCACTTAAAGAGCTCTCTTTAACAAGCTGCGCGCGTAATCGACTTAAGTCACCTTCATCAATACGTGGAAAACGGAAATAGAGTTGATCTGCAATTAAAAAACTTAGAACACTGTCACCTAAAAATTCAAGGCGCTCATTATGCTGCGCATTAAAGCTTCGATGTGTTAAAGCCATAATCATGAGCGATGGATCATTAAACGTGTAATAAATGATCCTACTTAAGGAGGCTTGACGCTCTTTATCCATTAATGAATGAGTGTACCAATGCGTTTAAATTTACCAAAATTCCACCAGATAAGAAATGCACGTCCCACAAGGTTATGTTCGGGTACAAATCCCCACACACGGCTATCGGCACTATTATCGCGATTGTCGCCGAATGCCAAATAATGGCCTTGAGGCACTTCAAATTTAAAATTATCCCCTGGTAAATCATGAATCAAAATAGAGTGATTAACATCACCTAAAGCCTCTTTAAATTCTTTTGCTTCAATGT
>SHXT01000031.1 GCA_009693175.1 Candidatus Methylopumilus sp. | reverse complement strand
ATGTTTATAAGACGATTATTTTTTATTGGCCTAAAAATATTAATGCATTAAATCAGTTAGGGCATTTATACTATTTGCTAAAAAATTATGATGATTCAATACGTTATTTTAATAATTCATTAAGTCTAAGGATCAATCAATCTGATACCTTATTGGAGAGAGCACTTTCCTATATAGAAATTGATGCTTTAGATGAGGCAATGGAAGATTGTAATCTAGCATTAAATATTAATCCAAGCCTTTCTGAAGCCTATAATGCTCGTGCTGTTGTTTATGGCCGATTTGGTAATATAGAACAAGCAATCTTAGAATGCACTCAAGCAATTACAATTAACAAAAATTATGTGGAAGCTTACAACAATCGGGTAGTTTTTTATTTTCAGCTAAAATTTTTTCAAGAGGCATTGAAAGACTGTAGTTACTTAGTAAAAATTGGCGGGGCAAATGCTATTACATATAATAATATTGGATTAATTCATCTTTCAAACAATGAAAATAAAGAAGCAATAGAAGCCCTAAATACAGCGATTCTTATGGATATTGATAATGCTGATTACTATATTAATCGAGGGGTAGCTTATGACGCTACAAAAAATCACCAACAAGCCATTGATAATTTTTGCAAAGCTATTGATATAAAGCCTGATTATTGTAAGGCTAAATCTTGTATTGGTGTGATTGAGCTCAAACTTAAGAAATTTAATATTGGGTGGGATAACTATGAGTTTAGGGCTCATAAAAAGAGCTTAGTTCAATTGAACAAATTACTTAAACTTTATAGTGCAAATTATAGTAAGTTTAATGCAAATAGGCATTGTAAAGGGTTGTTAGTTATTGGGGAGCAAGGCCTTGGAGATGAAATAATTTTTTCTAGTCTTTTACTGGACTTATTAAAAACTGAATTAAAAGTTACTTTAATTATATCGCCTAAACTTGTGAGCTTATTTGGCAGAAGTTTTAAAAACATTACTGTTATTGGTGAAACTGAAGATAACCTTTCTATATCATCTCTAAAAAAGTTGAATTTTGATCAGTATATTATGCTGGGATCTTTAGGAAGGCTTTATAGAAAATCAGTTGATGACTTTAAAAATCATCCTAAATCTTATCTTAAGGTTGATTTAGATCAATCCAAAAAATTAAAAAATACCGTAAAATTACCAAATCGTCTTCTTTGCGGAATTTCGTGGAAAAGCGAAAATACAGAAGTAGGATTTTTAAAGAGTATTGCACTTAATGAATTGTCCAAAGCATTTGATTTAAAAAAGATTGATCTTTTAAGTTTGCAGTATGGGGATGTCAACACAGAAATTCAAAATGTTAGAAGTAATAATATTTTTATAAATGAAATTGATGAAATAGATAACATAAAAGATATCGATGGATTGGCTTCACTTATTTCTGTATGTGATTTTGTTGTTACAATAAGTAATGTAACTGCACACATTGCTGGCTCTCTAGGCATTAAAACTTATTTATTGCTTCCATATAGTGTTGGTGCACTCTGGTACTGGCATGAAGATGATGATGTTTCTCTTTGGTACCCTTCGATTCGTATTTTTAGACAAGATGAATCTAGAAATTGGTTAACAGTTATTCAGGAATTATCTGATCATTTAAAACGGGAGTATGAATATGCATAAGACTATAAAATTAATGGTTGGTTTTGATCAAAGAGAATCAGTTGCATATCATACTTTTTGTCAGAGTGTTATTCAACATTCATCAGTACCTGCCATATTTTCCCCATTGGCTATAAATACTCTTATAGATTATAAAGAGACCCATATAGATGGCAGTAATGATTTTATATATTCTAGGTTTTTAACACCTTATTTAAATGATTTCAAAGGCTGGGCAATTTTTGCTGATGGAGATATGATTTGTAAAGCTGATATTAAGGAATTATGGGATTTACAAGATGATAATAAGGCATTATTAGTTGTAAAACATGATTATCAAACAAAAACGTTAAAAAAATATCTTGGAAATAAAAATGAAAATTATCCAAGAAAAAATTGGTCTAGTGTAATTTTATGGAATTGTTCACACCCTAAACATCGCATTCTAACTCCAGATTTTATTTCAAAGCAGCCTGGTTCATATTTGCATCGATTTTCATGGCTAGATGATTCTGATATAGGAGAATTGCCTAAGGAATGGAATTGGTTAGCTATAGAATATCCTGAAAATGAAAACGCTAAGCTTATTCACTATACGCTTGGTGCACCATGTTTTAAAGAATATAAAGATTCAGAAATGGCAAGTATTTGGTACGATACTTATAAAAAAACAATCGAAGGTTTTGATTGAATATATTTAAGGGTGATTATCATGAAAAGTTATCGTAAAGAACTATGGTTTAATGCACCTGCTCGTATGCATTTTACAAATATCACATCCGATGTACGTGAATGTTTAGTTGAGAGCGGCATCAAGGAAGGTTTGGTTTTGATAAATGCTATGCATATTACAGCAAGTGTGTTTATCAACGACGATGAATCAGGACTTCATCATGATTATAAAGAATGGTTAGAAGCAATGGCGCCTCATGAGCCTGTGAGTAGTTATCGACATAATGATACGGGTGAGGATAATGCGGATGCACATATTAAACGTCAAATTATGGGACGTGAAGTTGTTGTTGCAGTGACCTCGGGCAAACTTGATTTTGGTCCTTGGGAACAAATTTTTTACGGTGAATTTGATGGCAGACGTAAAAAAAGAGTGCTTGTTAAAATTATCGGCGAATAATTTTTTTACATTATTGTTTGACGTAAGATTCAAGTTCTTTAATGAGGCCTTGTTGATAAATAATCATCTCTTTAGCGACATCACCTAGTGATAACATACCAATCAGTTTATTGTTTTCCATGATCGGTAAATGACGTATGTGATGTTCTGCCATGACAGACATCACTTTTTCAAAAGTATCTTTGCCTTGTCCTGTGAGTACTTTTTTAGTCATCACTTCTTCAATCTTTGTAACCTTAGATGATTTACCATTTAAGACCACTTCACGTGCATAATCACGCTCCGAAAAAATACCTACCATTTTATCTTTATCCATAACTACTAATGCACCGATTTTATATTCGGCAAGAATGATGAGGGCATCAATGACAGGGCGATGCGGTGCAATACTAATCACATCTTTATTTTTTTTATCAGAAATTAACTGCGCGGCTGTTTTCATAAATCACCTTTATTGGAAGCTTCAAATCGAATATACACTTTATAATAATGTAACTAAATAAAACAATCATAAACGATGTTATCTAAAAAAAACCAAAGCCTGATGGCTTTTTTAGCCCTCATGCTTTTGTGTGTCATTTGGGGGTATAACTGGGTAGTCATGAAGAATGCATTGCATTTTTCGAGTCCATTTGATTTTGCAGCCTTACGCACCGTTTTGGGTGCGCTTTGTTTGTTTCAGGTGATGTTAATTTTAAAAAAACCTTTTAAAATCAAAGAAATTCCAAGTCTTATGTTGTTAGGACTTCTTCAAACGGCTGGCTTTACAGGTCTTCTCATATGGGCTTTAGTGGAAGGTGGTGCCGGCAAAACAGCCGTACTGACCTATACGATGCCTTTTTGGACCATGCTTTTTGCTTGGCCACTGTTAGGTGAAAAATTAAATGGTTGGCAGTGGCCTGCGGCTTTTTTTTCATTTATGGGGATTTTATTTATCTTTGATCCCTTACATTTAGGTACCGATCTATTCAGCATGGTTTTAGCGGTGATTTCAGGTATTTCTTGGGCTTTTGCTGTGATCTTGGCTAAAAAACTTCAAGCCCGCTCCCCTCAACTTGATCTCATTAGTTTAACGGCTTGGCAGATGCTCTTTGGATCAATACCTATCGTGATTGTTGCGTTGATGGTGCACTCAGCTCCGATTGAATGGAGCGGTTATTTTATAGGAGCACTCATCTATAACGCAGTTTTTGGTAATGCCATTGCATGGCTCCTTTGGCTTTATGCATTAAGACGTTTATCGGCAAGGGTGGCAACGATGACCACAACAGTGTGCCCAGTACTCGCTGTCATTGCATCCTCTATTGAACTTCATGAGGTGATAAAACCTTTTGAGTGGGTAGGTATGTTTTTCATTGGTACATCACTTTTAATGATCTCTTATGACCGCATTAAGAAGCATGAAGAAGAGCTCGTTCAGCCCTGGCTTCGAAAAAAACCCATGATAAAATCAAAGGCGAGAAGGGGTTAGGTCATGGCAGGACATTCCAAATGGGCAAATATTCAACACCGCAAAGGTCGTCAAGACGCTAAACGCGGCAAAGTATTTACAAAAATTATTAAAGAAATTACCGTAGCAGCACGTCTTAGTGGCGGTGAAGTGAATTTTAATCCACGCTTAAGAGCCGCTGTTGCATTAGCTAAAGAAGAAAATATGCCGCAGGACAATATCACGCGTGCCATTAAAAAAGGTACGGGTGAATTAGAAGGTGTGAGTTATGAAGAAATTCGTTATGAAGGTTATGGCATAGGTGGGGCTGCCATCATTATTGATTGCTTAACCGAGAACAAACAAAGAGCGGTCGCTGATGTAAGACACGCGCTCACCAAAAATGGTGGCAATTTAGGTACCGATGGGTCAGTTGCTTTTTTATTTAAACATTGCGGCCGTATTTTTTTTGCACCCGGCACCGATGAAAATAAAGTGATGGAAATAGCGCTTGAGTCGGGTGCTGAAGATATTATCAATGATGAAGATGGCAGCATTGAAGTCATTACACCGCACAATGAATTCATTCAGGTGAAAGAAGCGCTTTTAAAGGCAGGGTTAAAAATTGAACTTGCTGAAGTGATAATGCGAGCCACGCTTGAAAATGTATTAGTAGGGGATGATGGGATCAAGATGCAAAAAATTTTAGATGCACTTGATGACTTAGATGATGTGCAAGAAGTTTATACCACTGCGGTCATTAAAGATTAAATACATCATTGAGTGAACCCATTATTATTCTTGGTATCGATCCTGGTTTAAGATTGACGGGTTTCGGTGTGATCGAAAAAATAGGAGATAAGATTCGTTATCTTGGAAGTGGTGTCATTAAAACGATCAGTGCTAAAGAAGCATCGCGTGAAAGTTTGCCAGAACGTATCCAAATTATTTTAGAAGGACTTTTTGAAGTGATGGATCAATATCAGCCCGCACAAGTCGCCATTGAAAAAGTATTTGTGAATGTGAATCCACAATCTACGCTTCTTTTAGGTCAAGCAAGAGGGGCCGCGATCAGTGCTGCAGTCATTAAAAAATTACCTGTGTATGAATATACAGCCTTACAAGTTAAAAAATCAGTCGTGGGTTCAGGCCACGCCAAAAAAGAACAGGTACAAGAAATGGTCAAACGCTTTTTAAAATTACCTGAATTACCACAAGCCGATTCTGCCGATGCATTAGCATGTGCTATGTGTCATGCACATGCCTACACACAACTCAACCACATGGATGCTTTAAGTTACCGTATGAAAAAAGGTAGGCTCATATGATCGGACGTATCTCAGGTATTCTTTTAAATAAAACACCTCCCTTAACATTGATCGATTGTCATGGTGTGGGCTATGAATGTGAAGTGCCGATGAGTACGTTTTATTTACTTCCTCAAATAGGTGAAAAGGTGACTTTGCTTACACACTTTGTTGTACGTGAAGATGCGCAACTTTTATTTGGATTTGGGACTAATCAAGAACGTCTTATGTTTAGACAGCTTTTGAAAGTGAATGGGATTGGCGCTAAATCGGCATTAGCTATCTTAAGTGGGCTATCGATTGATGAATTGATTCAAGCCGTTTCACTTCAAAAAGCTTCAATGTTGACGAGCGTCCCAGGTATTGGTAAAAAAACAGCTGAACGACTTCTTCTTGAACTGAAAGATAAATTTACACTTGATTCTGCCTTAAACACCAAGGGATCTGGTATCACATCCATCAGTCAAGATGTGCTTAATGCTCTTCTAGCCTTAGGCTACAATGAACGTGAATCTTTAACCGCAGTCAAAAGCTTGGATGCTCATGTGTCTGTAAATGATGGTATTAAACAAGCTTTAAGATATTTATCTAAAGGGTAAACATACGCATGATTGAGTCTGATCGTTTTGTAGTAAGCACGATGACTGAGCCGGCAGAAGAATCCATTGAGCGCGCGCTTCGCCCTAAAGAACTTCATGAATATGTTGGCCAAGAAAAGGTTCGAGGCCAATTAGAAATTTTTATTTCTGCAGCTAAAAATCGAAATGAAGCACTTGATCATGTGTTGTTATTTGGACCACCTGGTTTAGGTAAAACGACACTGGCACATATCATTGCTAAAGAGATGGGCGTTAATCTTCGTCAAACCTCAGGCCCTGTATTAGAAAAAGCAGGTGACCTCGCAGCGCTTCTGACCAATCTAGAACCCAACGACGTGCTATTCATTGATGAGATCCATCGATTGTCGCCTGTGATTGAGGAAATTTTATATCCAGCCATGGAAGATTATCGTTTGGATATTATGATTGGGGAAGGACCGTCTGCTCGATCGGTAAGACTTGATTTACCACCTTTTACTTTAATTGGGGCGACGACGCGCGCAGGCATGCTTACAAATCCACTTCGCGACCGTTTCGGTATTGTGTCAAGGTTAGAATTTTATTCAGAGAGTGAATTGGCTCACATCGTGAATCGTTCATCAAATTTACTTGAAGCCGACATTGATCCATCAGGCTCTTTAGAAATTGCGAAACGTTCACGCGGAACACCGCGTATTGCAAATCGCTTATTAAGACGTGTGCGTGATTATGCACAAGTCAAATCGAATGGAAAAATTACAGCAACTATTGCTGATGATGCTTTAAAAATGTTAGATGTTGATTTGTTGGGATTGGATGTGATGGATCGAAAATTGCTCCAAGCCATTTTAGAAAAATTTAATGGCGGCCCTGTGGGGATAGATAATTTGGCAGCTGCGATTGGTGAAGAACGTGAAACGATTGAAGACGTCTTAGAGCCTTATCTCATTCAACAAGGCTATCTTATGCGCACGCCGCGCGGACGTATTGTCACGCAAGCGACTTATCTTCACTTTGGTATGAAGCCACCTTCTAATCATTTAACCGATACTTTATGGCAGGAATAAAAAACTTTTCATTGCCCATACGTATTTATTTCGAAGATACCGATAGCGGAGGTATTGTCTATCACGCTAACTATTTAAAGTTTATGGAACGTGCACGCACCGAATGGTTAAGAAGCATACAGATCGATCAGCGTCTTTTAAAACAAAAAGAACATGTGATGTTTGTTGTACATCGTATGGATATTCAATATAAATTGCCTGCGCGTTTTAATGATGAATTATTAGTGAAAACTGAACTCGTTGAGATTGGCTCGAGTAAAATTGTATTTAAACAAATGATTTATAGGCATGATGAAATGTTGATTGATGCAGTTGTTAATATTGCTTGTATTGATAGTGAAAAATTTAAACCTGTACGTGTTCCTAAAACTATTAAACACACCATGGAGTCTTTATGAATGTTGTTAACGATTTATCGTTCTTAAGTTTAATTACAGGAGCTAGTATTCCGGTTCAGCTCGTGATGTTAATTCTCCTTCTCGCCTCTGGATTTTCTTGGTGGTACATCTTCATTAAAGTCTCTGTGTTAAAAAGTGCAGAACTTGGTGTGGATGAATTTGAAAATACATTTTGGACGAGTGGAGACCTTAGTAAGCTTCATGACAGCATTCATAGTGGACGGATTAAGAATCAGGGTTTAGCGACAATTTTTGAGGCAGGTTATAAAGAATTTAATCGCCATAAAACGAGTCGGAGTGATATGAGTGATGTCATTGAAGGGGTGCGTCGTGCGATGCGAGCAACTTATAATCGCGAACTTGATTTTCTTGATGCACATTTACCTTTTTTAGCATCTGTGGGATCCGTGAGTCCTTACATTGGTTTATTTGGAACCGTGTGGGGCATCATGAATGCATTTAGAGGTTTAGCGAATGTTGCGCAAGCGACTTTAACGCAAGTCGCCCCTGGTATTGCAGAGGCTTTAATTGCCACCGCGATTGGTTTATTTGCAGCGATTCCAGCAGTCATTGCTTATAACCGTTTTGCAACTTCAGTGGATCGTTTGTCCGTGAGGTATGAAAGCTTTATGGAAGAGTTCGTTAATATTCTGCAAAGAAAAACCTAGGCTATGCGTAAACGTCGCTTGATTAATCAAATCAATGTAGTGCCTTATATTGATGTGACTTTAGTTTTACTTGTGATTTTTATGGTCACAGCACCTATGACAAATCCTGGTGTGGTTGAATTGCCAGAAGTGGGTGAAACATTAAAACAAAGCGGTGCTCCGATTGTCATTACGATCAAGCTTAATAATACAATTGAAATTGAAGGTGATAGTTATACGCGGGATAAATTGTTAACACATGTGCAATCGCTTATCAAAGGAAGCCCTGATCGAGCGCTTGTGATTGCCGCAGATAAGAATATTAAGTATGACGAAGTGATTAGCCTTATGGATCTTTTAAAACAAAATCACGTGTCTAAAGTGGGCTTACTTTTAAAGCCGCAGAAATAAATTTAATGTGATTAGGCCTCAAGAAAAAATCATTGCAAGAAAAGCTGCGGTCTATGCACTGAGTGTGCATATTGCTTTAATTTTAATTATGGTGGTAAGTCTTGAATGGCGGATCAAGCTTCCCCAGGTGGCTGAAGTTGAATTATGGGATTCGATTCCACAACCAAGTGCTAAAGTGATTGAGCCACTGCTGGTTGAAAAAAAAGTAGAACCTGAATTACCCAAACCCGTTGAGAAGCCATCTAAAGTAGAAGTGATTATTAAATCACTGACAAGTGATAAAGCTGATATCAGTCTTAAACAAACAAAAGAAGAAGAGCGTAAAAAAGAAGAAGAGCAAAAAAAGAAAGATGAATTGAAAAAAATTCAAGAATCACTTTTAAAACAAGATCAATTGGCTAAGCTGCAGCAAGAATTATTACAAGATAAATCAAAGCCAACCCCAATTCGAGAGAGTGATACTAAGCAAGCGAATCCTCACCCCACTGAAGGTGGTGCAAAACTTGGTGAGATCGATAAATACAAAGTATTGATTCAAAGAAAAATTCAACAAAATGTGAATAAACAATTATGCGGCGTTAATCCCATTGAAATTCAATTTGAGATTGGACTGATGCCGACGGGTGAATTGATGGGTAATCCAAAAATGTTAAAATCAAGCGGTATCGCTGTATGTGATGAATCTGTGGAGCGTGCAATTTTT
>SHXT01000030.1 GCA_009693175.1 Candidatus Methylopumilus sp. | reverse complement strand
GATTAAATCTCTCTTGTTAGGTTTTCCATTGAAAGAATCTGCATCTGGCATAGGTTCTTTTCTAGATGAAATGACTGGCCATATTTTAGCCATCTCTGCATTAATCTTTATAAAGTCTTGTTGATCTGCAGGAACATCATCTTCCGCAAAAATGGCTTCTGCTGGACATTCTGCTACACAGAGTGTGCAGTCAATGCATTCATCTGGATTAATCGCTAAAAAATTAGGGCCTTCCACAAAGCAGTCAACCGGACAGACATCTACACAGTCTGTATATTTACATTTAATACAATTTTCGGTTACCACATAAGTCATATCGATCCTTTATTTTTTATTTAGTTGTTATTTTAATCTATTTTTTTTTCTTATCCAACCATCAATCAATCATGCCAGCACCTACAGTATGGTAAGTTGACTCATCAATAATAATGAAGGCACCTGTAGATCGATTATCTTGATAAGCGTCCATCATGATAGGTTGTGCCAATTTAAAAGTTACTTGAGCGATATCGTTCATATTTAGATTTGGAATTATTTCGTGCCCAAGCGTTTCGATATTAACTTTAAAATCAATTTTATCTAATTTTGCTTTTGATTCTCTAGAGGTATGTCGAATGAGATAGGCTCTAGAAGAAGCCATCGCTGTTTCTGATAACCAGCACACCATAGCATTAATATTTTTTGTAGGCTCAATCGCGTCATTACTTTTAATGATCATATCGCCTCTAGAAATATCAATTTCATCTTCAAGGAGGATCGTGACAGACTGTTCTGAGATTGCTTTATTAAGTGTTATATCACCAAGCTGAATTGATTTAACTTTAGACTTGTATCGAGAAGGTAATACAGTGATTTCATCACCTACAGAAATAGAGCCTGATTCAACACGACCCATAAAACCCCTAAAGTCATGAAGTTGATGATCATCTGAGGCATGAGGACGACATACAAATTGCACTGGAAATCTAAAGTTCTTATCTTTGCCAGCATAGTCCGCAGTTGTTTTTTCTAAAATATCGAGAAGTGTGGGACCTTGGTACCAATGTATGGATTCACCTCGGGCTACAATCATATCGCCATTCAATGCTGACATTGGCACAAATTCAATCGTGCGACTTTCTGATAACTTAATTTCTTTAGCAAATTTTTCATAGTCTTCGCAAATAGATTTGTATTGATTTTCATCATAATCAATCAAGTCCATTTTATTAATGGCTACAACAATATGAGGAATGCCGACAAGTTTTGCTAAAAATGAATGACGCCTTGTTTGTGTAAGAACACCTTTTCTGGCATCAATCAATATGATGGCTAAGTGAGCAGTTGAGGCAGCAGTAACCATATTACGTGTATATTGTTCGTGTCCAGGTGCATCCGCAATAATGTATTTACGTTTACCCGTACTAAAGTAACGATAAGCCACATCAATCGTAATGCCTTGTTCACGCTCTGCTTGAAGTCCATCTGTAATAAGCGATAAATCGATGGCAGCCATACCTCTTTTTTTAGAAGTCTTTTCAATTTGAGTGAGCGTATCTGTCAAAATAGTTTTAGTGTCAAAAAGAAGGCGACCGATGAGAGTGCTTTTCCCATCATCCACACTACCGCACGTCATAAAACGTAATAAACTATCTTGAATATTTTGTTGTGACATTTTAAAAGTAACCTTCTTTTTTACGCTGCTCCATAGAAGCGTCTGATGTTTGATCATCAAGCCTTGTAGCACCTCGCTCTGTAATTGTGGTACTTGCAGTTTCAATAATAATTTTATGAACAGTGTCAGCGGTACTTTCGACAGGCGCTGTACAGGTGATATCTCCTACGGTTCTATAACGCACCATAATCTCTTCTATTATCTCGTGATCTTTTTTAGGTGTAAGTGGTGTAATGGGTACGATCGCACCTAAACGTCGAACGATAGGGCGCTTGTGTGCAAAGTAAATACTAGGTAAATCTAATTTTTCTCGTTCAATGTATTGCCATACATCCATCTCAGTCCAATTTGAAATAGGGAATGCACGAATATTTTCTCCCTTATGAACTTTAGCGTTATAAAGATTCCATAATTCAGGTCTTTGATTTTTAGGATCCCACTGCCCGAATTCATCTCTGAAACTCATGATGCGTTCTTTTGCACGCGCTTTTTCTTCGTCACGTCTAGCACCGCCTATGCAGCAATCAAATTCAAATTCAGCAATGGCTTCCAAAAGTGTTACGGACTGATGTTTATTACGAGGCTCGTGAGGTGTTTTTAAAACAACCGTACCGCGTTTCATAGAATCTTCAACCGACCTTACAATAAGCCTTTCATTAAGCTCTTTTGCACGAAAGTTTCTAAATTGAATGACTTCATTATAGTTATGGCCCGTATCGATATGGAGAAGAGGGAATGGAAAGCGACCAGGCCTAAAGGCTTTTTCGGCCAACCTTAATAAGCAAAGCGAATCTTTACCGCCCGAGAAAAGTAAAACAGGATTACTACATTGGCCAGCAACCTCTCTTAATATATGAATGGCCTCTGATTCTAGCCAATCTAAATGCGTTAAATTTTGAAGTGTTGGCATATTATTTTACGTGTAGACCACATTCTTTATTTTGAGCATCTTCCCACCACCAACGTCCTGCTCGCAGATCTTCACCTTCAGAGATAGCTCGAGTACATGGTGCACAGCCAATGCTTGGATAAAATTGATCATGAAGGGCATTGTATGGAACGTTATGATATTTTATATAAGCCCAAACTTCTAATTCAGTCCATGAAGTAAGAGGATTTAATTTTTGTAGTTGATGTGCCTCGTCAAACTCTTCTTCTTTAAGTGTTTGTCGTGTTTGAGATTGCTCTTGTCTCATACCTGTAATCCAAGCTTTTTTATTTTTTAATGCACGATTTAGGGGCTCTACCTTACGAATAAAACAACAAGATTTTCTTAAATCAAGTGATTGGTAAAAAGCATTGATGCCATGCGTATTGACATAGCTTTCTACTTTTTCTTGCTCAGGAAAATAAAGTTTAATCTTTAATTGATATTTTTCTTCCACTGTAGTAATTAAATTATATGTTTCAGAAGGCAATCGTCCGGTATCGATTGAAAAGATACTTACATTAAGTTTATTTTTTTGTATGAGATCAATGAGTACCATATCCTCAGCACCTAAGCTATTTGCAAAAGTTACAGAGCCTAAGGCTTTAATATTTTTATTGATGACCTCAACTACATTTTGAGATTTTTCTTCAATAATTTTTAGAAGTGCATCATTGATATTAAATTTATCAATATGTTTAGATTGAGATTTAATTGTTTGAATTGTCATCATCGTATATTTCTTTTCCAAATAGGCTCGGTAATATCGACAGCCCCCTGATAAGGATTGCTGAAAGCGTTAAGTGCTTTTAAAGCTTCTTCAGCATTTTTACCTTCTTTAATAAGGTAGCTATTAAATCCTGAGCGCTTTAAGTAAAACAATTGATCTTGTAAAACATCACCTATTGCTCTTAGTATATTTTTAAATTGATAGCGTGTACGAATGAGATTGCCTAAAGAGAAGATGCGACCGTCTTGAAAGCGCTCAACAAATACAGCAATGAGCGGGAAAATATTAAGATCTTTTTCGATTGCGATAAGGGCGTCTAATGTTTCATGCGTCGCTAACCATAGCGCGATTTCTCTTTTGTTCAGCCTTGATTTTAATGTATCACGTTTACTTAAATACACACTTAAAGGCAAAATAATTTTTCCATTTTCAGGAATAATCGTTTGGCTAATTTGTGTGTCTGTAGGTAATGATTCTCCCGTAATTTTAAATAACACTACTTTACCGGCTTGTTTTTTTACTTCTTCATTTGCGCTTGGTAATGTAATAAAAGCCCATTCATCATCGACAATTGTTTGATTAAGAATCAGTTGTGAATTAGGCATAAACATATTCCTTGAATGGATCAATGCCTAAGCGTCTTACAGTATCAATAAATCGTTCTTCAGGTGTGCGATGTTTAATGTAAACATCAATTAGTTTTTTAATCACACCAGGCATTTCTTCTGCTGCAAAAGATGGGCCAATCACACTACCTAGACTTGCATCGCTACCTTGTTTACCACCTATGGAGACTTGGTACCACTCGGACCCATCTTTATCCACACCTAAAACGCCAATGTGGCCTACATGATGATGGCCACATGCATTCATACAGCCTGATATATTAAGTTCAAGTTCTCCAATATCATGGAGATAATCAAGATTATCAAAAGCCTCTTGAATGGATGTTGCGATCGGAATACTTTTTGCATTAGCGAGCGAACAAAAGTCCCCACCAGGGCAGCAAATAATATCAGTCAAAAGTCCGATATTAGGCGTTGCAAGCTGATGCACTTTTGCTTTTTCCCAAACATTAAAAATATTTTCTAATTTAACATCAGCCAAGATGAGGTTTTGTTCGTGTGAAACTCGAAGCTCACCAAAACTATAAAGATCTGCAAGATCAGCGACGACTCGCATTTGATCTGACGTAGCATCGCCTGGCGCTAAACCATGTGGCTTAAGTGATAAAGTAATCGAGCGGTAACCTTTTTGTTTATGAGGGTGTGCAGATCGCTTAGCCCATGACGCAAAAGCTTTATTATTTTTAATAGCTTCATCATATGCATTATTTTGGTCTTTAATATTTTCATAAGGCATCGCTGTAAAAAATTGACTTACACGTTTTAATTCAGTTTCATCAATGGTGTTTGGAGTATTTTTTAAATGGAGCCATTCTGCTTCAACTTGTTGTTTAAATTCTTCAATACCTAAAGCTTTTACTAATATTTTAATGCGCGCTTTGTAAATATTATCGCGTCGACCATGTAAGTTATAGACACGAATAATAGCCTCACAATAAGTTAGCACATGCTCCCATTCAAGATGTTCACGAATTACGGATCCTAAAATAGGCGTTCTACCTAAACCACCACCAACCCATACGCGGATTGCCATTTTTTGATACTCGTCATAATAAAATTCAAGACCAATATCATGCGCTTGCACAATGGATCGATCTTGTTTGCTACCTGATACAGCAATCTTAAATTTGCGAGGCAATAGTGAAAATTCAGGATGAAAGGTGCTCCACTGCCTTAAGATCTCAGCAATTGCTCTCGGATCAATAATTTCATCAGGAGCCACACCTGCAAATTGATCCGTTGTAATGTTACGAATACAATTGCCTGAAGTTTGTATGGCATGCATTTCAACTTTAGAAAGTTCTTCTAAGATATCGGGCGTCTCAGCTAATTTTGGCCAATTGAGTTGTAAATTTTGTCTCGTACTAAAATGGCCATACCCACGATCAAATCGCTCAGCAATCTCGGCTAACTTTCGTAACTGTTTAGAAGATAAAAGACCATAGGGAATTGCAATGCGAAGCATAGGCGCATGACGTTGGATATAAAGACCATTTTGTAAACGAAGTGGTCTAAATTCATCGTTTGTCAGTTTTCCGTTTAGATAACGTGATGTTTGGTCGCGAAATTGTGCGACACGTTCGTTGACAATGGTTTGATCGATGTTGTCGTATTGATACATAAATTATTTTGTTTAAGGTTTAATGAAAAATAAGTTTTTGGCCGACATAAATTAAGATCAGAGCCAATACATAACGAACAGATTGTTCACTGACTTTTGAACTTAAATGACTTCCAATATATATGCCCGGGATTGAACCAATTAAGAGTACCCCTAGAAGAGAGTAATCGACAGTACCTAAGCTTGCATGTCCTAAGCCTGCAACCAGCGTTAATGGTACCGCATGTGCAATATCGGTTCCAACAATTTTTGTAATGCCTATTCTAGGATAGATAAGTAATAGCGCTGTCACGCCTAATGCACCCGCACCTACTGAAGTAAGTGTTACTAAGCCACCTAAGATTAACCCTAAGATCACAGTGACAATTGCCACTGAAGTATCTGATTTTAAAAGCTGTACTTTTGATCTTTTAATCAAGAATGGTCTAAAGATCACTGCGATAGAAGTCAGTAAAAGCGCTATGCCTAGATAGAATTTGATGATGTCCATAGCGCCTGCAGAAGCCACATCAATCTGTCTTAGGTAATAAGTGGTAAAAAGAGAGGCAGGGATGCTGCCTAGTATCAATCTTCTAACAATTTTCCAATCAATATTGCCTAATTTTCCATGCGCGAATATGCCTACAGATTTTGTAATGGATGCGTAAAGAAGGTCTGTACCTACAGCTAAGGCGGGCTTGATATGAAAAAATAAAACAAGGATAGGTGTCATAAGCGATCCACCACCTACGCCAGTTAAGCCTACAAGAAGACCTACTAAAAACCCTGAAAATATAAAACCAATATCCATCCCAGTCCCTATTAAAAAGTAACTTTTTAGTGCTAAAGTGGACGTCAATATAGCAAATTTTGATATTATAAATTAATAATATAATATTCTATCTTTATACTTTTTAGTTATATTGAGATAAACCATGAAACTTCAACAATTGCGCTGCATTCATGAGGTTGTTAAAAATGGCTTTAGTATCTCTAAAGCAGCCGAAGCCTTACATACCTCTCAGCCTGGTGTAAGTAAACAAATTCAATTATTGGAAGATGAAATTGGTCTTCATATCTTTTTGCGGCACGGAAAACGTCTAGTGGGCCTTTCTGAGCCTGGTCAGCATGTTTATAATCGTATTAACGAAGTTATTCGTGAAATTAAAAGCATTAAACAAGTGAGTGATGAATTTAGTCAATCAAATACAGGTGTTTTAACGATTGCTACAACCCATACCCAAGCACGTTATAAATTACCTAATGTAGTTCAAGCATTTATGAGTAAATATCCGGAAGTAAAACTTAATATTCACCAAGGAAATCCGATGCAAGTGACTAATCAAGTTATTAAAGGTGAGGTAGACATTGGCATTGCTACAGAATCTATTAGTCAGAACGATAAATTATTTTGTATCCCATGCTATACATGGAATCGTTGTTTAGTGATACCTGCTAAGCACTCGCTTGCAAAAGAAAAAGTAGTGTCTCTCAGCAAGCTTGCCACATACCCTATTATTACTTATGACTATGCATTCACAGGAAGTACAACTGTATCCAAAGTTTTTCATGATGCAGGTTTAACACCTAATATTGTATTAACTGCGATTGATGCTGACGTGATCAAAACCTACGTCAATCTTGGTTTAGGTGTTGGCCTTGTTGCGCAAATGGCTTATGACCCCAAAAGAGACCAAGGATTAGTGAGTATTGACGTGAGTCATTTATTTCCAACAAGTACCACATATTTAGGTGTTAGACGTGATGTATTTTTGAGAGGCTTTATGTATGATTTTATTGAGATGTTTTCGCCTCAGTATTCAAAACAAACCATTAAGAAACTTATGTTAGAGAATAATTAGGATTTTATGAAAACTGATTTAGAAATCAACCAATCGGCCCAGTTAAAACCTATAGATGAAATTGGGGAACCTCTTAACATCATGAGAGATGATTTAGATTTTTATGGCCCCTATCAAGCTAAACTAAAAATATCATTTACAGATGCATTAAAAAATAACTCAAACTCAAAATTAATTTTAGTCACAGCTATGAGTCCAACGCCAGCAGGCGAGGGTAAAACAACAACAACAATTGGTCTTGCAGATGCGCTCTATACCATGGGTAAAAAAGTAGCCATTTGTCTTCGTGAGCCTTCGTTAGGTCCGGTATTTGGATTAAAAGGCGGTGCCACTGGCGGTGGTTATGCGCAAGTAGCACCTATGGATAAAATCAATCTTCATTTCACGGGGGATTTTCATGCTATTACATCGGCAAATAATCTTCTTGCAGCATTAGTCGATAATCATATTTACCACGGAAACGAACTTAATATTGATGTCGAGAAAATTTCTTTCAAGCGATGTCTCGATATGAATGATCGATCTTTAAGGCGCATTGAAATAGATAAAGATAAAGGAAGTCGCAAAACTGGATTTGATATTACCGTAGCTAGTGAGGTGATGGCTATTTTTTGTTTAGCAGAATCTTTAGATGATCTTCAATACCGATTAGGTGAGATTGAAGTTGCAAAAAGAAAAGATAAAAATACAACATCGATATTTGCAAAAGATTTAAAAGCCGAAGGTGCGATGACTGCTTTATTGAAAGATGCATTTCAGCCTAACCTTGTTCAAACACTCCACTCAACGCCTGCATTTATTCATGGCGGGCCATTTGCAAATATTGCACACGGATGCAATTCAGTCATGGCGACAAAAACTGCATTAAAACTAGCAGATTATGTAGTAACTGAAGCGGGCTTTGGTGCGGATTTGGGCGCTGAGAAATTTATAGATATTAAATGTAGGCAGTCTGGTATTAAACCTCACATGATTGTTTTAGTTGCAACGATTCGTGCGCTTAAGTTTCACGGTGGTATTGAGGTGAAAGATTTAAATCATGAAAATTTAGGGGCACTTGCACTTGGATTTAATAATTTAAAACGACATATTGAAAATTGTTTTCAACATTTTGGATTGCAAGTTACAGTCGCAATTAATCGATTTAATTCAGACTCAAAAGAAGAAATTACTTGGCTTAAGAATGCGGTAGCCAATATGGGATTTAAGGCTATTCTTTGTTCGCATTGGGCAGATGGTGCTAAAGGCGCCGTAGATTTAGCAAAAGTTGTTTTAGAGGAATTAGATAATGCTAAGCAATTTAAGTTTTTATATGAGGATCATTTAACCTTAAGAGAAAAAATAATATGTATTGCTTCAAAAATATATCGAGCAAAAGAGGTGCAATTTTCTAAAGAAGCATTAAAAAAACTTTCAGCGCTTGAAGAAGGCTACCAAGATTTTCCTGTGTGTATTGCAAAAACACCTTATTCATTTTCGAGCGACCCTAATCAACGCGGTGCTGCTGAAGATCATACGCTTATGATAAGAGAATTGAGATTATCGAGAGGTGCCGGTTTTGTAGTAGCTATTTGTGGCGACTTAATGACGATGCCTGGTTTACCTAAAACACCAGCGAGCGAAAGAATACGTTTTAATCAGCACCATCTTCTTGAGGGTTTGAGTTGATGTAATGAATTGTTTTAAAAGTACATCCATGCAAGAGCAAACTATTCAGAAGTCTAGATTTATTGGATACACATTCATAGGTGAGATAAAGGAAGATATTACACGCGCATTACAATTAATCGCCAAAGAGCATAGTAATGCAAGTCATTTAGCATTTGCCTACCAACTTAAACCAGATTATGGATTTAAACCTTATTATTCAGATGCCGGGGAGCCTTCAGGCACTGCCGGAAAACCTTTATTGCAACTGATTGATGCACATCAAATTGTTGGAGGAGGCATTGGCGTTGTTCGCTATTATGGGGGTATTAATTTAGGTACAGGTGGTTTAACACGT
>SHXT01000029.1 GCA_009693175.1 Candidatus Methylopumilus sp. | reverse complement strand
TCGACGGGGGAGTTTGGCACCTCGATGTCGGCTCATCACATCCTGGGGCTGTAGCCGGTCCCAAGGGTATGGCTGTTCGCCATTTAAAGTGGTACGTGAGCTGGGTTTAAAACGTCGTGAGACAGTTTGGTCCCTATCTGCCGTGGGCGTTGGAAGTTTGAGGGGGGCTGCTCCTAGTACGAGAGGACCGGAGTGGACAGATCTCTGGTGGACCGGTTGTCATGCCAATGGCATAGCCGGGTAGCTAAATCTGGAAGAGATAAACGCTGAAAGCATCTAAGCGTGAAGCTCGCCTCGAGATGATACTTCCCTGTGCTTTAAGCACACTAAAGAGTCGTTCAAGACCAGGACGTTGATAGGTTGGATGTGGAAGCGCAGTAATGCGTTAAGCTAACCAATACTAATTGCTCGTGAGGCTTGATCCTATAACCTTAAGACTTGTTCTTTTTAAGGTAATAAGATTTCTAAAGCTGGTAATGTAATCAATACACACAACTTTACTTCTTCATATTTTGTCCGAATTCGAGACATTGATTAACGTCAATATCTCAACCCGTTTGCTTGGCGGACATAGCGAGTTGGAACCACTCCTTCCCATCCCGAACAGGATAGTGAAACGATTTAGCGCCAATGATAGTATGCTTTTTGCATGCGAAAGTAGGTCACTGCCAAGCTCCTTATAATAAAAAACCCTAAGTTCACATTGAACTTAGGGTTTTTTATTACCTATTACTTTTAAAAATAAAATTATATTTTTTGTGAAGTGTCTTTGAGTGTCACAGTGCGATTAAAGATTGGTTGATTTGTTTTTGAATCTTTTAAATCTGCGACAAAATAACCATGGCGTTCAAATTGAAATTGATCGCCTGGTTTTATTTCTTTTAAGCTTTGTTCTAATTCAGCTTCGATTGTTGCACATGAGTTAGGATTAAGTTGTTCTAGGTAATTTGTGTCACCACTTCCAGGATGCTCAGCATTAAAGAGTTTGTCGTATAAACGAATTTTACCTCGATAGCTATGGGCTCTTGAAATCCAATGAATATTACCTTTTACTTTGACACTATTACTTCCAGGTGTGCCAGATTTTGTATCGGGCAAATATTCACAAAAAACTTTTATGATTTTATGCATTGCATCTTTTTCAAAGTGAGTGCATTTCACTACGTACCCATATCTTAATCTCACCATGTTGCCAGGATATAACCTAAAAAATTGTTTGTTAGGTTCTTCCATAAAATCTTCACGCTCAATCCAGAGGGATTTAGATAATTTGACAACTCGTTTACCAAGCTCAGGCTTTAATGGATGGTTGGGTGCAAAGCAATCTTCTTCTTGACTATCTGAATAATTACTAATAATAAGCTCTATGGGATCAAGAACTGCAATGCGTCTTTCACAAGAGACATTTAAAACTTCACGCATCGATTCTTCCAATGTTGTGTAATCAATCCATGAGTCAGCTTTTGAAACACCAATGCGATCTGTAAAAAGTTTAAATCCTTCGGGTGTGTAACCTCGACGTTTTGCACCTTCTAAAGTAGGTAATCTTGGATCATCCCATCCAGTGACATGTTTATCTTCTACGAGCTCAATCAGTTTTCGTTTTGATAACACAGTATAAGTGAGGTTAAGTCTTGCAAATTCATACTGACGCGGTTGTGGTTTTGAAAGTAAACCATTTTCAATTAAACGTTCAAGAATCCAGTCATAAAAAGGCCGTTGATCTTCAAACTCTAACGTGCAAATAGAATGTGTAATTTTTTCTAAGGAATCTTCAATGGGATGCGCAAATGTATACATAGGATAGATACACCATGTGTCCCCAGTGTTGTGATGGTGCGCGCGTTTGATTCTATAAATTGCAGGATCACGTAAATTAATATTAGGTGATACCATATCAATTTTTGCGCGAAGAATTATTGAGCCATCAGAATGTTTACCATCGCGCATTTCATGGAACCAAGCAAGATGTTCTTGTATAGGTTTGTCTCGCCATGGAGAGTTACGTCCGGGCTCAGTCAGAGTACCTCGATTTATTTTAATTTCATTAGCAGTTTGTTTATCCACATAAGCATGACCCGATTCGATTAACGATTCAGCTGCTTTAAACATAAAGTCAAAATAGTTACTTGCGAAATACAAATGTGATGTTTGATTTTGTTCCCATGAGAAACCTAACCACGCGACATCACTTTTAATACTATCAACATATTCTTGATTTTCTTTTTCTGGATTAGTATCGTCAAAACGTAAATGACAAATACCTTCATAATCTTTAGCTAAACCAAAATTTAGAAAAATACTTTTTGCATGTCCAATATGAAGATAGCCATTGGGTTCAGGTGGGAAACGTGTGCGAATTTTAGCGAGATCTAATGTACCTTTTTTATGATGCGAAGCGTCGCCTGGAGAACCTCCCCACATGCGCCCTTCAAAGCTAGCATTATTTAAATCGCGATCAATTACACCGCGAATAAAGTTACTAGGTGCTTGAGATATATTTTTAGAATCAGACATAATTATTATACGTTATTTTACACTGAAAAGATGTGTTAATTCTTTTCAATCCTTTGATATTAAAGCTAAAAAACATACCCTATGATAAGATCAAACTTTGATTTTTAATGAAACTTGATGCAAAACGATCTTGTCTTTGAAGTTCTTGATGTGCTTTCTGATGGAAAATTTCATTCAGGTGAATCCATCGGAGAGCAGTTTGATGTATCGCGCGTATCTATTTGGAATGCAATTAAAAAAGCAGAAGAATTTGGTGTTGAAATTTATTCTGTGCGTGGGCGTGGTTATAAGTTGATTCAACCTATTACTCTTTTAAAGAAACCTATCATAGAGCAGATGATGGGTGAAATTCATCATTGGTTTAATTTAGAAATTTTTGACGTGATAGATTCAACAAATAGTTATTTAATGGAAAAAGCATCATTGGGTCATCCTCACGCATCAGTTGCGGCGACACATATTCAAATGAAGGGCAGGGGTCGACGCGGTAGAAGTTGGCAATCCGCATTAGGTGAAAGTTTAACGTTTTCATTGTTGTGGCGTTTTAATGGTGGGGCAGCCACTCTCTCAGGATTAAGTTTAGCGGTAGGTGTTGCTTTAATTCGCAGCTTTCACCGGTTTGGTGTCATAAGTGCGCAGCTTAAATGGCCAAATGATGTACTCGTGAAAGATGAAGTGCAATACAAGAAACTTGCAGGCATATTGATTGAGCTTCAAGGTGACATGGAAGGCCAAAGCTCTGCCGTGATAGGTATTGGTATCAATTTAAAGCTTTCTAAAAAAAGCCTTAATCACATTGATCAGCCTGCGATTGATTTAAAGAGCGTGAGTGTGGAGGAGGTTGATCCCAACGAATTATTAGGACAGATCTTAAAAGATCTAGCCGATATCTTAGGTCAATTTAATAGCTCTAAATTTACTTCGTTAAAAGAAGAGTGGATGAGTTATCACGCATACCAAGATCAAACGGTGACATTGTCTTTAGGTGATGGAAGGTCTTCGACTGGTATCGCTCGAGGTGTTACGGAGGATGGAGCACTTATGGTTGAGAACTCATCACAAGGTATTGAGATATTTTCATCTGGTGAAATTACATTACGAAAAATATAAGACATGTTTCTACTGATTGATATAGGCAATACAAAAACTAAATGGATGCTTCGAGATAATAGGAGTATCTATAAACAGGATTCTTTTTTCACAGAAGATATTGATCAGGATCATTTTAGGTTTGATAAGCCGATTCAAAAAATACTCATCTCCAATGTTGCAGGTTTTGAGAAAGAAGCCATTCTTAAAATTAAATTAAAATTTTTTTCATGCCCGATTGAATTTATTAAACCACAAAAAAATATTTGTCATCTCATAAATCATTATCAAGATCCACATCAACTTGGCGCAGACCGATGGTTAAGTGCCTTAAGTCTATCTCAAGATCACTATAAAAATGTTGTGATTGCGAGTATCGGGACAGCCGTCACGGTTGATCTTCTGACTTATGATAAAAACAGTTTAACAAGTACATTTGAAGGTGGTGTGATTTTACCTGGGCTTCATCTCACAAAAGATATCTTATCAAGTAAAACTTCTGATTTAAAAAAGACCCATGGAGAATTTCATTCGCTGCCTCAAAATACGAGTGATGCAATCGAGTCAGGATTTATCTTAAGCGTCCTAGGTAATATTAAATTTTTCTTTGATCTTGCGTTAACAAAAACGAAAGAGGTCTCTATTGTATTAAGTGGAGGCGATGCTTACTTGGTTCATCAGCATATGGATGAGAATATAAAAAAATATGTTTCAATCAAAAAAGATTTAGTGCTTGAAGGGCTTTTTGTTTTAGCAAAACTTTAAAAAACGTTTTAGCGTTTTTTAATATATAGATCAGTAATCGTGCCTTCTTTAACTTCGGCAGCAAAACAAATCGTTTCGGACAATGTCGGATGTGGGTGAATCGTTAAGCCAAGATCATGTGCATCAGCCCCCATTTCGATTGCTAATACTGTTTCAGAAATCAGATCCCCTGCATTTACGCCTGTGATGCCTGCACCAATCAGTCGATGAGTTTCTTTATCAAAAATAAGTTTTGTGGTGCCTTCAGTACGATTGATCGCTAGCGCACGACCGCTCGCAGCCCATGGAAAACTTGCTTTTTCAATGCCAATATTTTTTTGCTTAGCTTCTGTTTCTGTCATACCTACCCATGCCACTTCAGGATCGGTGTAAGCAACATATGGAATCGAGATCGCTTGAAATTCAACTTTATGTCCTGCAATCACTTCAGCAGCGACTTTGCCTTCATGTGTTGCCTTATGCGCCAGCATCGGCTGACCCACAATATCGCCAATCGCAAAGATGTGCGACACATTCGTTCGCATTTGTTTATCGACTGGAATAAATCCTTGCTCAGTCACATCGACCCCAGCAAGTTTAGCTTTAATCGCTTTGCCATTCGGACTACGACCGATCGCAATCAGGACGCGGTCATAGGTTTGTGATTCTGATTTTCCTTCAAATTCAAAACCCACATGAATACCATCTGCTTTAGGTTCAATCGATATCACTTTAGTATTGAGCATAATTTTTTCGAAACGTTGCTCCATGCGTTTTTGTAATGGGCGCACTAAATCACGATCGCACCCTTGAATGAGACCGTCTAATAATTCAACGACACTTACACGACTACCTAATGCATCGTATACGGTGCCCATTTCAAGACCAATGATGCCACCACCGACAATGAGGAGACGTTTTGGAATGTCTTTGAGTTCTAATGCGCCTGTGGAATCCATAATGCGTGGATCCTCTTTCACCCCCGGAAATTTTGTCGATTGTGAACCTGCAGCAATAATGCAATGCTCAAAACCCACGGTCTCTGTTTGGCCATCCGCCTTTGTCACTTTGATTTGATGAGATGAAGTAAATTCGCCCACACCTTGAATAACAGTGACTTGTCTTTGTTTTGCCATCGCCCTCAAGCCATGCGTCAATTTACCAACGACATCATTAGCTTTCCAGTGACGAATTTTTTCTAAATCGATCTTGGGTTCACTAAAAGTCACACCATGGGGCGCTGTTTCCTCAGCTTCAGTGATGACTTTCGCTGTGTGAAGAAGTGCTTTCGAAGGAATACAGCCGACGTTAAGACATACACCACCTAGAGTTGAATAGCGCTCAATAAGAACTACTTTTTTACCTAGGTCTGCGGCACGAAATGCTGCAGTATAACCACCAGGGCCAGAGCCCAAGACGACGACTTCAATTTCATGTGTCGATGTGATATCTAATTTTTTAGTTAGCGTTTGTGTTGGTGCTTGGGCAGACGTGTCTTTTTTTACTTCTATTTTAGTTTCTATCTTTTGAGGGTTTTCACTTGATGCATTCAATTCAATCATAAGGATATTGGAGCCTTTTTTGACTTTATCACCTACTTTTAAATTAATTGCTGTGACTATGCCTTCTTGCATTGATGGAATATCCATTGAAGCTTTATCAGACTCTAAAGTGATGAGGGAATCTTCTTTTTTAATTATGTCGCCAACTTTAACAATGATATCGATAACTTCAACGCTATCGAAGTTACCGATATCAGGTACCGTGATTTGAAAAGTATTGACCATAAGAATTAGAGTAGGAGTCGTCTCACGTCAGAGAGCATCATGCGCAAGTGACTTGTGAAACGCGCACCATCGGCACCATCAATCACTCGATGATCGTAGGAAAGTGAGAGTGGCAAGATCAGTCTTGCTTCAAATGTTTTTGTTTTAGGATCGTATATAGGCTCCATCGATGAGCGCGAGATACCAAGAATTGCAACTTCAGGACAATTAATGATGGGTGTAAATTTAGTTCCACCAATGCCGCCTAAGCTTGAGATCGAAAAGCAACCGCCTTGCATCTCCTCCATTTTTAATTTGCGTTCACGCGCCTTTGTTGACAAATCACCCAAGTCTTTTGCAATGTCGAGCACATCTTTTTGATGGACATCACGAACAACAGGCACCACTAAACCATCTGGTGTATCACACGCAAAGCCAATGTTGTAGTAACTCTTATAAATTAACTGATCGCCATCAGCCGAAAGTGACGTATTAAAGTTAGGATAAGTTCTCAGTGCATTGACGCATGCCTTCATTAGAAAAGCGAGTAGTGTTAATTTCACACCTTTTTTCTCAGCATCGGTTTGCATTGATTTTCTAAAGGCTTCTAAATCTGTAATATCAGCCTCATCGAATTGTGTGACGTGAGGTGCAGTCACCCAATTTCGGTGAAGATTCGCACCCGATAGTTTTTTAATCTTAGATAAAGGTTTCGTTTCAATCTCACCGTATTGACTAAAGTCAATGATTGGCATGGGAATCACTGTCGGAGCATTACCCATGTTATCTGTGCGCGGACGAGCCAATTCATGCTTAACATAATTTTGTACATCGGTTTGTAGAATTCTGTGCTTAGGACCTGAACCATCTAAGAACACTAAATTTACACCTAGTTCACGTGCAAATTTTCTGACAGATGGACTCGCGTGTGATTTTTTATTAGGTGCTACGACCACACTGTCACCAATAGGGATAGGTACATGCTGCGGTTTAATTTTTTGGGGTGGTTCGGGTGCTGGACGTGTAGGTTCTGGAATTAAAGTTTTGGGAGACTCTTCTTTTTTAATTTCTTTTGTCTCTGATTTTACTTCCGCTTTTTTTTCACCCTCGACAATATCGAGCATTAGCATGGGTGAACCTTTTTTTATCTTGTCACCAACTTTAAGTAAAATTTCTTTAACAATACCAGCATGAGGTGCCGGAATATCCATTGAAGCTTTATCAGACTCGAGTGTAATGAGCGGATCATCTTTTTTGATAGTGTCACCGACTTTAGCTATCACCTCAATGACATCGACACTGTCGAAGTTACCAATATCAGGGACGAGTATTTTTTCAATTGCCATAATTATTGTGTGACCGGGTTAGGTTTATTTTGGTCGAGTTTAAATTTTTTAATAGCATCAGTGACTAGAGATGCTTTCATTTTACCTTCATCACTTAATGCTTTTAATGTTGCGATGACAACATGGTAACGATCAACCTCAAAAAAGTGACGTAGCTTTTCTCTTGAATCTGAACGACCAAAACCATCAGTACCAAGAGCAACAAATTTATGTGGAAGAAAAATCGCGATCTGTTCTGCAAAAGACTTCATATAATCTGTAGATGCAATAATGGGACCCTCTGCTTTTTTAAGAAGTGTAGCAACGTGCGATTCTTTTTGCGTTTTGTCTGGATTGAGACGATTCCAACGATCCACTTCAAGCGCATCTTTGCGCAGTTCGTTAAAGCTTGTAACACTCCATACGTCAGCTGAGATGCTGTAATCTTTTTCTAGAATTTTTTGCGCTTCAATCACCTCGCGAAGAATTACGCCACTACCCATAAGTTGTACTTTCTCACCCTTAGTTTTAGATTGTGAGAATTGATACATGCCCTTGATAATATATTCCTCAATACCTTTTGGCATCTCAGGGTGGCTATAGTTTTCATTCATGAGTGTGATGTAGTAGAAAACATCTTCTTGATTTTCAACCATACGTTTTAACCCACATTGCATGATGACTGCAAGTTCATAGGAGAAGGTAGGGTCGTAAGATGCACAGTTAGGAATCATGGCTGCCATGAGTTGGCTATGACCATCTTCATGTTGCAAACCTTCGCCATTTAATGTTGTACGTCCCGCAGTTGCTCCGAGTAGGAATCCACGCGCACGCGAATCGCCAGCCGCCCAAGCAAGATCACCTATGCGCTGAAAACCAAACATTGAATAAAAAATATAGAATGGAATCATTTGTATACCATTGTTGGTGTATGAAGTCGCAGCAGCCACCCATGATGAGAATGAGCCTGCTTCATTAATACCTTCCTCTAGAATTTGTCCATCCTTTTGTTCTTTATAGAACATCACTTGATCTGAATCTTGTGGCTCATAAAGTTGACCAATGGATGAATAAATACCAAGCTGTCTAAACATACCTTCCATACCAAAGGTACGTGCTTCATCAGGTACGATCGGCACAATGTATTTGCCAAGTTCTTTATCGCGCACAAGGGTTGCTAAGATGCGCACGAATGCCATTGTTGTTGAAATTTCACGCTCACCTGTTGCGGTTAACATATTTTCAAATACAGAAAGTGCAGGCGTTTTAAGTTGATTGCCTTTACGTTTACGTTGCGGTACATAGCCACCTAATTCTTGACGGCGTTCCATCATGTATTTAATTTCAGGTGAATCTGTTGCTGGCTTATAGAAAGACAATTTTTCAACATCAGCATCGCTGATATTTAAATTAAAGCGATCACGGAATGCTTTTAATGAATCGATATCCATACTTTTTTGTTGGTGTGTGATATTTTGCCCTTCACCCGCATCACCCATACCATAACCTTTGACGGTTTTAGCTAACACAACAGAAGGTTGCCCTTTGTGAGATGTTGCGGCGGCATAAGCTGCATACACTTTATGCGGATCATGCCCACCACGATTAAGACGCCAGATGTCTTGATCTGACATGGCAGCTACCATTTCTTTTAGCTCAGGATACTTACCGAAGAAATGTTCACGCGTGTAGGCACCGCCTTTAGCTTTAAAGTTTTGATACTCACCGTCAACACACTCTTCCATGCGTTTTTTAAGGAGACCATTTTTATCCATAGCAAGAAGAGGGTCCCAATATGAGCCCCAAATGACTTTAATCACATTCCAGCCAGAGCCTCTAAAATCAGATTCAAGTTCTTGAATAATTTTACCGTTGCCACGGACTGGACCATCGAGACGTTGTAAGTTGCAATTGATTACAAAAATAAGGTTGTCGAGATTTTCTCTCGACGCAAGTGAAATCGCACCTAACGATTCAGGCTCATCCATTTCGCCATCACCACAAAAGACCCACACTTTACGATCTGAGGTGTCTGCAATACCACGGTCATGTAAATATTTTAAGAATCTTGCTTGGTAGATTCCCATGATAGGACCGAGTCCCATTGATACGGTTGGAAATTGCCAGAAATCAGGCATCAGCCATGGGTGAGGATAGCTCGAGAGCCCCTTACCA
>SHXT01000012.1 GCA_009693175.1 Candidatus Methylopumilus sp. | reverse complement strand
ATTGCTACTTTGAGATGCTTAGAAAAAAATTAAACTGGGGTTAATTTAGAGCTATGTTACTTAACTTATCTATCCTTGATTTTGTCATTGTTGATAAAATGAGTTTAGATTTTCAATCAGGATTTTCAGCGCTCACAGGTGAGACAGGCGCTGGAAAATCTATTCTTATTGACGCACTTTCTTTGGCGCTAGGACAGAGAAATGAAGGCGGCGTTGTCAGGCTTAATCAAGATAAAGCAGATATCAGTGCTATTTTTGATATTCAAAATAATAAAGAAGCTATCGACTGGTTACAACATAACGAGCTTGAGTCTGAGAATGCAGAGCTTATTCTGAGACGAGTGATTCATGCGGATGGAAAATCCAGAGCGTTTGTTAATGGTAAAGTAGCAACATTGCAACAGCTTAAAGATCTAGGTGAATCTTTGGTCGATATCTATAGTCAGAACTCTCACCACTCGCTTTTAAAGTTAAGTTCACAAAGGCAGATTCTTGATGATTTTGGCGGATACTCAGATCTTTCTGCAAAAACTTATGCACTTTATCAAGCATGGCATAAGCTTCATATTCAAAAAATTGAGTATGAAAAAAATGCACAGATCTATAGCGATGAACTTGCAGAATTGCGAGATAAGTTAAGAGAATTAAAACAACTTTCATTCACTTTAGATGATTGGGTAACATTACAGCAAAATCACTCAATGATGTCACATGGAAATAAGCTTATTGAGAATATTAACTTTTGTATCGAAGCTTTAGAAAAAGATGAAGCTTCTATTTTTAATAGACTTCATTTGGTGCAACAAAAAATCTCTCAATCATTCGCTCTTGATGAAAAATTAAAAGAGTCTTTTGATCTCATGGACTCCATTGCAATTCAAACAGAAGAACTGATAAGAGGTTTAAATCGCTACTTGCAGAAGGTAGATTTAGATCCCGAAAGACTTAAAGATATTGAAGCGCGGATTCAAGCAATTTATAACTTTGGTAGAAAGTATCGTATTAAACCTGAAGATTTTGAAGCAACACTTACTACTTGGCAAGCGAGAATGGATGAGCTCGAGTCATTTCAATCCGACGTAGGGATTAATGCAAAAGAAACTGCGGCACTTCATGCGTTTAACGAAAGCGCTAAAACATTAACCGAAGCTAGGAAAAAAACGTCACTAGTTTTAAGTCAAAATATTACCGATGCCATGCAAAATTTATCTTTTAATCACGGCTGCTTTGAAGTTAAGTTAACACCTCAAGAGCCTTCTCCTCATGGATTAGAACAGATTGAGTTTTTGGTGGCGGCACATTTAGGCGCTGAACTTAGACACATTCATAAAGCAGCATCAGGAGGCGAGCTTTCCCGATTAAGTCTTGCGATTCGAGTTGCCTCCATTTCAAAAGCTAATGTACCTTGTATGATTTTTGATGAGGTTGATGTGGGGATTGGTGGGAGTATTGCAGAAATTGTAGGCAAGCTGTTAAAAGAATTAGGCAATCATGATCAAAGACAAGTTTTAGTGATTACGCACTTGCCTCAAGTAGCCTCTCTCGCCGTGCATCATTATAAAGTATCTAAGACACAGGAAAATAATCAAACGCTCAGTCATATTTATTTGATAAATGAAAAAATGCGCGTTGATGAAATTGCACGAATGTTAGGTGGTATTTCAATTACTGATACGACAAGAGAGCACGCGAAAGAAATGTTACAAGTTTAGGTTTTATTAGGACACGGTTTTTTATTACATTCAGCGTAGATATAAAGCGAATGATCTTGAATTGTAAATCCTTTTTTAGTTGCAATAATTTTTTGTCTTTTCTCAATCTCGTCATCACAAAACTCTTCTACATGTCCGCATTGTAAACATACGATATGGTCATGATGCTGAGGATCGCTTAATTCAAAAACAGCTTTATCACTTTCAAAATGATGTCGAATTAAAAGACCCGCTTGTTCAAACTGTGTGAGTACACGATAGACAGTTGCGAGCCCAACCTCTTCGCCTGATTTAATTAAGATTTTATAGATCTCTTCAGCCGAAAGATGCTTAGCTTCACTATGCTCAAAAAGATTTAAAATTTTAAGCCTAGGGAGCGTTGCCTTAAGGCCTGATTTTTTTAAATCTTTATGATCTTGCATCACTTAAATCACCTTAAAAATTACATCACGAAGCATTTTGAATGTTATCTAGCATGTTATATTAATATCCATTATGTTTAAAGTTATAAAAATGCGTATTTTCTTGCTTATCATCACTCTTTTACTCTCCGCTTGTTCATCGACACTGCCATCAATTAAGCTTTATAGAATGCCGATTCAGCAAGGTAATTTTGTGACATCAAAGATGATGATGCAACTTAAACCTGGCATGACAAAAACACAAGTTCGTTTTGTGATGGGCACCCCCTTGATTAATGATAGCTTTCACAAAGATCAGTGGGATTATTTTTATCAGATGCAGAAAGATGGCGTCATTATTGAGCAAAGAAGGGTGATCTTCACTTTTGAAAAAGATTTACTTGCAAAAGTTAAGGGAGATGTTGTACCGGCAAGCGCAAATATTGATAATGCGAATGAGATGCGGCAAGAAACAGTTGTTCCAAAAAATAATGAAGCCGATAAAAAATCACCTGAAAAAGAAAAAAGCATGCTTGATCGATTGAAATTTTGGGAAGATGATGATGAAAAACCAATACAAAAAGTCATGCCTTCTATGAAAGAAGTGCCTGTGGAAGAAAAAAAACTTGAAGAGCCATTGAAGCCCCAACAAGAAACAACGAAGCCGACTACTGAAGTTAAACCAGTAACTGAAATAAAAAAAGAACCTGAGGCCGTTAAATCTGAGCCTCCAAAAGCGGAAAGTGCTAAGCCATTGCCCGTAAAAACTGATCCAAGTTATTTTGATTTAATGTTAGAAAAAATAGGATTTTAATCATATGAGTAAAATTAATGTTCTCATCGTAGGTGCATCAGGTCGCATGGGCCAGGGCCTTATTCATGAAGTGCTTTTAGATAAAGATTTTAAACTTACTGCTGCGATTGATCATAAGGCGAGCCATCAATTAGGGCGAGATGCAGGTGAAGCAATAGGTTTAGTCGCAAACATTAAAATTGATCATGATATTGAGCGCGCTATTTCGTCTGCAGATGTCTTAATTGATTTCACGAGACCCGAAGCGAGTATGCGCTATTTAAAGCTTTGTGAAACACATCAAGTGAAGTATGTGATTGGCACCACTGGATTCTCAGATCAAGAAAAAAGAATGATTCTTGATGCTTCAAAAAAGATACCTATTGTATTTGCACCTAACATGAGTGTGGGTATGAATTTGTTGATTTCACTTGTTGAAAAAGCAACACAATTACTTAAAGATGATTTTGATATTGAAATTATTGAGGCGCACCATCGCCATAAGATTGATGCACCTTCAGGTACCGCATTAAGATTAGGTGAAGCTGTTGCTAAAGCAAGTGGAAGAGATCTTAAAAAAGACGCCCAGTATGAACGCTTCGGAAATACAGGTGAGCGAAAGCAAACAACCATAGGCTTTTCGACCATTCGAGGCGGTGATATTGTAGGTGACCATACGGTCTTGTATGCAGGCACAGGAGAGCGCATTGAATTAACTCACAAGGCTTCGAGTCGAGCAACCTTTGCTAAAGGCGCATTACGTGCGGCCAAGTTTCTAATGCATCAAAAAACCGGTCTTTTTGATATGCAAAAGGTCTTAGGACTCGACGTTAGCTAGTACATCTAATCATCTTTAGTGTGTTGAAATAAGGCACTAAATCGACTATAATACCTACGATATTTGAAACGGGAGCTGCTAAAAACTTCTCCCGTTTTGTATATCCAGTAGTCATAACTTTGAATTCGCAAATACTGGAGAGTTATTTTGTCGCGAAATATGTCGGCAGTGTTAGTGCTCGCAGACGGAACTAAGTTTCGAGGTATTTCAATTGGGGCTCCAGGTTTAACCACAGGCGAGGTTGTTTTTAATACTTCGATGACAGGTTACCAAGAAATTCTGACCGATCCATCCTACACAAAACAAATCGTTACACTTACTTACTCTCATATTGGTAATGTAGGTGTCAACAAAGAAGACGTTGAATCCGACAAGGTGTATGCAAGCGGTTTAATCATTCGTGATTTAGCCATGGTCGATAGCAGTTTCAGGAGTGAACAAACACTTTCCGAATATTTAAAAGCAAATCATATTGTTGCGATTGCTAATATTGATACGCGAAAACTCACAAGACACTTAAGAGAAAAAGGTTCTCAAGCAGGATGTATCATCGCCGAATCTGAAGATGAGAAAAAAGCCCATGCAGAGGCCAAGGCTTTCCCAGGGCTTGCTGGAATGGATCTTGCGAAAGTTGTAAGCTGCAAAAAACCTTATCACTTTGATCAAGGCGAGTGGTCCTTATCTGAAGGTTATGCGCAGTACAAAGAATTTGATCATCACGTCGTGGCATTTGATTACGGTATTAAAAAGAATATTTTAAGGATGTTGGTTTCAAGACGATGTAAGGTCACTATTGTGCCAGCACAAACAACTTATGAAGAAGTGGTGCGATTAAAACCAGATGGTGTCTTTTTATCAAATGGACCAGGTGACCCGGAGCCATGCGATTACGCTATTCATGCCATCAAGCAATTGGTTGAAAAGGGCTATCCAACATTCGGTATATGTCTAGGCCATCAACTTTTAGCTTTGGCTAGCGGTGCTAAAACATCTAAAATGAAATTTGGTCATCATGGCGCTAACCATCCCGTGCAAGATTTAAAAACGAAACGTGTTTTTATCACCAGCCAGAATCATGGCTTCACGGTAGATGAAAAATCATTACCTAAGCATTTACATGCAACACATCAATCTCTTTTTGATGGCAGTTTACAAGGCATAGCAAGATCAGATAAGCCAGCATTTAGTTTTCAGGGGCATCCTGAAGCGAGCCCAGGCCCGAATGAAATGAGTTATTTATTTGATCACTTTATTGATTTGATAAAAGAGAAAAAGGCTCAGCATGCCAAAGCGTAAAGATATTAAATCCATACTGATTATTGGTGCAGGTCCTATTGTGATTGGTCAGGCATGTGAATTTGATTATTCTGGTGCGCAAGCTTGTAAGGCACTAAGAGAGGAAGGTTATCGCATCATTCTTGTTAACTCGAATCCAGCTACGATCATGACAGATCCTGAAATGGCTGATGCAACTTATATTGAACCGATTAATTGGCAGATCATTGAAAAAATTATTGCCAAAGAAAAACCAGATGCGCTCCTACCCACCATGGGTGGTCAGACCGCACTTAATTGCACGCTTGATTTAGACAAACATGGCGTCTTAAAAAAATACAAAGTTGAATTAATTGGCGCATCTAAAGAGGCGATTGATAAAGCAGAAGATCGACAAAAATTTAAAGAAGCCATGAATAAAATTGGATTGGGTTCAGCCAAGTCAGCCATTGCACATAGTCTTGAAGAGGCCGTCCAAGTGCAAGCTGGTATCGGTTATCCAGCTATCATTCGCCCATCGTTTACGATGGGAGGAAGTGGTGGTGGTATTGCATATAACCGAGAAGAGTTTATTGCAATCTGTGAAAGAGGACTTGATGCATCGCCCACTAAAGAACTTCTCATTGAAGAATCTTTACTTGGTTGGAAAGAATTTGAGATGGAGGTCGTGCGCGACTGTAAAGATAATTGTATTATTATTTGTTCGATTGAAAACTTAGATCCAATGGGTGTTCATACAGGCGATTCGATTACAGTAGCCCCTGCACAAACATTAACAGATAAAGAGTATCAAATCATGCGTAATGCATCGATCGCGGTGTTGCGTGAAATTGGCGTAGATACAGGTGGTTCAAATGTTCAGTTTGCGATCAACCCACAAGATGGACGCATGATTGTTATTGAAATGAATCCTCGTGTATCACGCTCATCTGCATTAGCCTCGAAAGCGACTGGCTTTCCTATTGCAAAAATTGCAGCGAAATTAGCTGTTGGTTTTACGCTTGATGAACTTAAAAACGAAATCACAGGAGGCGCTACACCTGCATCGTTTGAACCTAGTATTGATTATGTTGTGACTAAAGTTCCGCGCTTTGCATTTGAGAAATTTCCGCAAGCTGATTCAAGGCTCACTACACAAATGAAATCTGTCGGTGAAGTGATGGCGATTGGACGAACCTTTCAAGAATCATTCCAAAAAGCATTAAGAGGGCTCGAAATTGGTGTAGATGGTTTGGATGAAAAAACAACAGATCAAGATCTTATTATCAAAGAGCTAAGAGAACCTGGACCTGAACGCATCTGGTATGTCGGTGATGCATTTAGATTAGGCATGACCATCGAAGATGTGTTTGGACACTCTAATATCGATCCATGGTTTCTTTATCAGATTAAAAATATTATTGATGTTGAAAAAAATTTATTGGGTACATCGCTCTATGACTTATCTAAAGAAGCGTTATTCCATTTAAAACAAAAAGGTTTTTCAGATCATAGACTTGCAACTATTTTAAATGTGACACAAGCAGATGTTAGAAAGTATCGTCATAAACATCATGTGAGACCGGTATATAAACGTGTTGATACTTGTGCTGCTGAGTTTTCAACTAACACTGCTTATATGTATTCAACTTACGAAGAAGAATGCGAAGCTCAGCCCACCAATAATAAAAAAATTATTGTATTAGGTGGCGGACCTAATCGTATTGGACAAGGTATTGAGTTTGATTATTGTTGTGTTCATGCAGCTTTAGCATTACGCGAGGATGGTTACGAAACCATTATGGTGAACTGCAATCCAGAAACTGTTTCGACGGATTACGATACTTCAGACCGACTTTATTTTGAACCTGTAACACTTGAAGATGTTTTAGAAATTGTAGCGATTGAAAAACCATTAGGTGTCATTGTGCAATATGGCGGACAGACGCCTTTGAAGTTAGCAAAAGATTTAGAAAAAGCAGGCGTGCCTATTATTGGTACTACGCCTGATGCCATCGATATGGCAGAAGACCGTGAACGTTTTCAAAAAATGCTCCAATCGATTGGACTTAAACAGCCACCTAATCGCACAGCAAGAACACCCGAAGACGCAATACGTTTAGCAGAAGAAATTGGTTACCCGCTTGTGGTAAGACCAAGTTATGTTTTAGGCGGTCGTGCGATGGAGATTGTGCATGAACAATCTCAGCTTGAGCGTTATATGCGAGAGGCTGTTAAAGTTTCGCATCAGTCACCTGTCCTTCTTGATCGCTTTTTAAATGATGCGCTTGAGGTAGATGTTGATGCTTTATCCGATGGTAAGAATGTCATCATCGGCGGCATTATGGAACATATCGAACAAGCAGGCGTGCACTCAGGCGACTCTGCTTGCTCATTACCACCCTATAGCTTATCTAAATCCATACAAGATCAACTAAGAAAACAAACGGTTCAGATGGCTAAAGCGCTCAACGTTGTGGGTCTTATGAATGTGCAGTTTGCAATCCAAAATGATGTGATTTATGTGTTAGAAGTAAATCCAAGAGCTTCTCGTACAGTGCCCTTTGTATCTAAAGCATGTGGACTTCAGTTAGCGAAAATAGCGGCACGCGCTATGGTAGGTATAAGTTTACCCTCACAAAAAATAACTAAAGAAATTGTGCCTACATTCTTTTCGGTTAAAGAAGCTGTGTTCCCATTCATTAAATTTCCAGGCGTCGATACGATTTTAGGGCCTGAGATGAAATCAACAGGTGAGGTGATGGGTTTAGGAAAAACATTTGCGGAAGCATTTATTAAATCGCAACTTGGTTCATCAACAAAATTACCTAAAGATGGTAAAGCTTTTATTAGTGTGCGTCGTGAGGACCATCAAAAAGCAGTTGGGATTGCAAAATCTTTAGATCAATTAGGGTTTCATCTTGTAGCGACTAAGGGTACCGCAAAAGCATTGACAGATGCCGGTCTTAATGTGCAACCTGTCAACAAGGTCGCAGAAGGTAGACCACACATTGTCGACATGATTAAAAATAATGAAATCTCATTTATTGTGAATGTCACTGAAGATAAACGCGCTATCACTGACTCATACGAGATTCGAAGATATGCATTACAAAATAAAGTGACGTATTACACAACGATCGCAGGTGCTAAAGCCGCCTGTATTGGTATGAATTTTATGGAAGAGATTACAGTTAACTCCATCCAAAGCTTGCATAAAGAACTCACTTAAAATACACTCAATTTTTACAAACCACACTCGACTTAAAAGAGCGTGGTTTTTGTTTTAATAGGAATGAATATGCTCAAACAAATACCCATGACCATTAAAGGTGCGGACCTTCTTAAAGAAGAGCTACAATGCTTAAAAAGCGTTGATCGCCCAAAAGTTATTCAGGCAATTTCTGAAGCGCGTGCGCAAGGCGACTTATCTGAGAACGCAGAGTACGAAGCCGCGAAAGAACGACAAAGTTTTATTGAAGGCCGTATTGCTGAAATTGAAGCTAAATTATCGAATGCGATGATCATTGACCCGTCAAGCATTGTAGGCGAAAACCAATGTGTATTCGGTTCAACAGTCGAAGCGCAAGACCTTGATACGGAAGATATCTTTATCTATCAAATTGTAGGTGACGATGAGGCGGACATTAAAAATAAAAAGATTTCAATTAACTCCCCGATTGCAAAAGCATTTATTGGTAAAGCGGTAGGTGATGTAGCTGAGGTGAATACACCGGGTGGCGCTAAATCTTACGAAATATTGGATGTAAAATACCTATAAATTAAATTAAGATTTATACTTAAAATCAATATGAAGCAATGGTTAGAAAATTTTGCGGTGATCATAGCAACCTTTTGGATAGGTGGCTTATGGGTCATTGGCATCGTGGCTTATGAATTATTTAAAATTATTCCTGACGCACAGCTTGCAGGTAATGTGGCGGGGCTTCTTTTTAAAATGATGTCCTATGTTGGCATGGCAAGCAGCATCTATCTCCTTGTGCAAAGAGTCTATCAAAATGGTACCAATGCATTAAAACAAGGATTCTTCTGGCTCGTTGTGTTGATGCTCATTTTGATTTTGATCGGTCATTTAGGAATCGACCCCTTGTTAGAAAGATTTAAATTAGAAGCGCTTCCCAAAGACGTCATGGAAAGTGTTTTTGCAGACCGATTTTCAACATGGCATGGTATTGCAAGTATTGCTTATTTGCTTGAATGTTTCTTAGGGGTCTTTGCGATCCTAAAAATTAGATAACTACTTAGATAGGATAATTTTAGGTTGATGTAGGGCACGGTAAATAATAATTTGATAACCAATGTGGTGCACTGCTGTCGCTTCAAGTGTTTCACAAATCTGGGTTAACATAGATCCTCTAACCGACTTATCATCATTTTGAACTTTAATTTTTATCAGCTCGTGTGCTTGGAGATTAAGATCAATCTCTTTTAAAACAGACTCCGTTAATCCCTTATTGCCAATTCTTACCACCGGATTTAATGTATGCGCTAAGCTTCTAAGGTATGCAATGGCTTTTGAATTCAAGGTAAAGAATTTCTTTAATAGAATGAATTGATTTTAACAGATGAAAAGAACAAGAACTAGCAAGGCCTGGATGCAAGAGCATGTGAATGATGCTTTTGTAAAGCAAGCGCAAAAGGATGGTTTTCGATCAAGAGCGGCTTATAAGCTCATGGAAATTAATGAAAAATATCACTTGATTAAGCCTGGTATAAATGTGGTTGATTTAGGCTCAACCCCAGGAAGTTGGTCTCAGGTTGTCTCAAAATTACTTCAACGTAAAGGCCATATCATTGCTATGGATTTATTGCCTATGGACCCTATCGCTGGAGTTGATTTTATCCAAGGCGACTTTAAAGAGGCTCAGTCTCTTCGTGAGCTTGAAACTAAGTTAAATAATTCACCGATAGACCTTGTAATTTCAGATATGGCCCCCAATATTACAGGTATCAAGACGGTCGACCAGCCAGGGGTAATGTACTTAACTGAGGTCGCTTTAGATTTTTCTTTGGAATGGTTGAAACCAGGCGGACATTTTCTAGTCAAAACCTTTATTGGTGCTGACTTTGATGCGCTGGTTAAAAAGATGCGTCCTGAATTTGAAAAAGTGGTCACGATAAAGCCTAAGGCATCTCGAGACCGAAGTAGCGAAGTTTATTTATTAGGCTTTGCAAAAGGTGTAAAAAGAAACAATTAAACATACAAGCTTCAGCGTAATTAGGTTTAAAATAAAACGATTAAAATAAAATGATACGAGGTCATCCATCAATTGAATAACAGCACACTAAAAAGCATTGCCATCTGGGTTGCGATCGCACTCATTCTCATGACAATTTTTAATCAGTTTTCAGATTCTACGAAAACTGATACATCTTTAGTCTACTCACAATTTATGGAGCAGGTCAAAGAAGGAAAAATTTCAAAAGTTGAAATCGATAATCACAGAATTAAAGGTGTTACGAGTGAGGGTAAGAAATTTAGTACTTACGCTCCAACTGATCCTTGGCTAGTCTCCGACCTTCTTAAAAATAATGTAGTCGTTGAAGCTAAACCTGAAGAGCATCAGTCCGTGCTCATGAGTATTTTTATTTCATGGTTCCCTATGATTCTTTTAGTAGGTGTTTGGATATTTTTTATGCGTCAGATGCAAGGCGGCTCCAAAGGTGGCGGTCCATTTTCATTTGGTAAGAGTAAAGCAAGACAGCTTGATCAAGCAAATAACCAAACCACATTCGCTGATGTTGCAGGATGTGATGAAGCTAAAGAAGAAGTCACAGAAATTGTTGAGTTCTTAAAAGATCCAAGCAAGTTTCATAAGCTAGGTGGTCGCATACCAAGAGGTGTTCTTATGGTGGGAGCTCCAGGCACAGGTAAAACTTTATTAGCGCGTGCTATCGCAGGGGAAGCCAAAGTGCCTTTCTATACGATCTCAGGTTCAGACTTCGTAGAGATGTTTGTGGGTGTAGGCGCTGCGCGCGTGCGTGACATGTTTGAGCAAGCTAAAAAGAGTGCACCTTGCATCATTTTTATTGATGAGCTTGATGCGGTAGGTCGTCATCGCGGTCAAGGGTTAGGTGGCGGCAATGATGAGCGCGAACAAACACTCAATCAACTTCTCGTTGAGCTTGATGGTTTTGAACCTAACTCAGGTGTTATTGTGATTGCGGCAACAAATCGTGCAGATGTACTTGATAAAGCACTATTACGCCCAGGACGTTTTGACCGACAAGTGGTTGTGTCACTTCCTGACATTAAAGGTCGTGAACAAATTCTTCTTGTGCACATGAGAAAAATTCCAGCAGATCCTGATGTGAAGGCAAGCATCATCGCGAGAGGCACACCGGGGTTTTCAGGTGCTGACTTAGCTAATCTTGTGAATGAGTCTGCGTTGTTTGCAGCAAGAAGAAATAAACGCACTGTTGACATGCAGGACTTTGAAGATGCTAAAGATAAAATCTTTATGGGACCGGAAAGAAAGTCACTTGTGATGCGCGAAGAAGAGCGTATGAATACGGCTTATCATGAATCAGGTCATGCGGTAGTTGCAAAATTATTACCACATGCAGATCCTGTGCATAAGGTAACAATCATGCCAAGAGGCTGGGCGTTAGGTCTGACATGGCAGCTTCCAGAGTTTGATCGCATCAGCAATTATAAAAATAAAATGTTGGAAGAAATTTCAATTCTTTTTGGTGGTCGTATCGCAGAAGAAGTATTCATGAAACAAATGTCAACCGGCGCATCAAATGATTTTGATCGTGCTACGAAATTAGCGCGTGATATGGTAACGCGTTACGGTATGTCAGATAAATTAGGTACGATGGTTTATGTGGGTCAAGACCAAGACTCGTTCTTTGGTAGTATGTCTTCTAAAACAATTTCTGAAGCAACACAGCAAAAAGTGGATGCTGAAATTAGACGTATTCTTGATGAGCAATATACTGTTGCTAGAAAATTAATTGAAAAAAATCGTCGCAAGGTTGAAGCGATGGTGAAAGCATTGCTAGAGTTCGAAACCATTGATGCAGATCAAATTAATGACATCATGGCAGGTAAAAAAGTAAGACCGCCAAAACCGACTCAGACTCCTAACCCACCGACAGGTGGTAAGGGCTCGAAAGAAACAAAAGTAGCTGTCGTTCCGCAGCCAACCGCAAAAAGCTAAATCAAACAGAGGCTAGTTTATCTAGCCTTTGTTTTTTACTATGTTAAAACTTCAACAACACTCATTCGATTTAAAACGTCCTCTTGTGATGGGTATCTTAAATATCACTCCCGATTCATTTTCAGATGGAGGTAATTATCTCGATCTTAATCAGGCGATAATTCGTGCAGAAAAAATGATCGAAGAAGGTGTAGACATTATTGATGTCGGTGGCGAGTCGACACGCCCAGGATCTGATCCTGTAAGTAGTGATGAGGAGTTAAAGCGTATTACACCTTTCATTAAAGCCATTACAAAAAATTCTAATATTCCCATCTCTGTGGATACGTATAAACCTCAAGTGATGGAAGAGGTAATCGATATGGGGATTGCTATGATTAATGATATCTACGCACTTCAGCAACCTGGCGCAATCGATGTGATTAAAAAAAGTAAAGTAGGTGTTTGTTTAATGCATATGCAGGGTACACCTAAGACTATGCAAATCAATCCAATATATAAAGATGTTGTGAGCGAGGTAAAATTATTTCTAGAAGATCGCGTGAGTCTTTTATTAAAAGAAGGTGTGGATATTTCTCGTGTGATTGTAGATCCTGGATTTGGTTTTGGAAAAACTTTTGAACATAATATGACGCTTCTAAGAAATTTAGAATCATTCCAATCATTGAAGCTACCAATGCTTGTAGGACTCTCTAGAAAATCATTTATTCGAAAAATACTCGACGGCAAACATGATGATCATTTATCTGGCAGTCTTTCAGCGGCTGTCCTTTCTATCTCAAAAGGCGCTAAAATAGTGAGAGTTCACGACGTTAAAGAAACTAAAAGCGGGCTCAAAATAATGCAGGTCATTCAAGGTAACTCTTAATATGATAAGACAGTTTTTTGGTACAGACGGTATTCGAGGTGTGGTTGGACAAAGTCCAATTACCCCTGATTTTTTTGTTCGTCTAGGGTTTGCGATTGGTTCTATCTTAACTAAGAATAATACTGATAAAAAAATTAAACATCCGAGTGTGGTGATTGGTAAAGATACAAGAGTCTCTGGTTATATGTTGGAATCAGCACTTGAAGCTGGTTTTATTGCAGCAGGTGTTGATGTCTATTTAACAGGCCCCATGCCAACACCTGCCATTGCTTACCTTACAAAAGCTTTAAGATCACAAGCAGGTATCGTGATCTCTGCATCGCACAATCCATTTCCTGATAACGGTATTAAAATTTTTTCTGAACAAGGCGAGAAATTATCAGATACATTTGAGACTGAGGTTGAATTGGCATTAAGTCAACCCATTCACACAGTTGCCCCTCATGAGCTTGGTAAAGCAAAGCGTGTTGATGATGCAGAAGGGCGTTACGTTGAATTTTGTAAAAGTACATTCCCAGAAAAACTTAATCTTCGAGGACTTAAAATTGTGCTTGATTGCGCGCATGGTGCAACTTACCATGTTGCCCCTAAAATATTTTCTGAACTTGGCGCTGAGATTATTGCAATTGGTAATGAGCCAGATGGATTTAATATTAATCTTGATGTGGGCTCCACTCATCCAAAAACTATTAAAGAAGCCACTTTAAAACATAAAGCAGATTTAGGTATCGCCTTTGATGGTGACGGTGATCGTGTCGTCATGATTGATCATTTAGGTAATATCATTGATGGTGATCAGCTTGTATTGGTTATCGCAAGAGTGCTAAAAGAAAAAAATCAACTTAAGGGTGGCGTCGTTGGCACATTGATGACGAACATGGCAATTGAAAAAGCTTTTGCTCAACTTAATATAGAATTCACAAGAACATATGTCGGCGATCGTTACGTACTTGAAACTTTACTTGAAAAGGGTTGGTATATCGGAGCTGAAAATTCAGGCCATATATTAACGCTTGATAAGCACTCGACAGGGGATGCCATCATTGCTTCCTTGCAAGTACTGAAATCATTAAGGCTACTTAACCAATCACTACATGATGCGACAAAAGATTCACCACTCTATCCACAGGTGCTTATTAATGTAAAGACACATAAAAAAATTGATTTAGAAAAAAATAAATCAATTCAAGATGCTGTCAAAAATGTGGAATCTAAACTTAATAACAAAGGAAGAGTACTTTTAAGAGCTTCTGGTACAGAACCTAAGATCAGGGTGATGGTTGAAGGAGAGGATTTGAAAGAGGTCAGAACTTCCGCAGAATTTATTGCTAAAGTAGTAGAGGCAGAGACAGAGGCTTAACCAAATTTACCCGTAATATAATCTTCAGTTTCTTTCTTGCTTGGATTTGTGAAGATCTTATCCGTTGCATCAAACTCAATCATCTCACCTAGATACATATAAGCTGTGTAATCTGAAATACGCGCAGCCTGTTGCATGTTATGTGTTACCACTAAAATAGATAACTTATTTTTAAGTGTTGACATCAATTCCTCAATATTGACTGTTGCAATTGGATCTAATGCAGAAGTCGGCTCATCAAACAACATAATCTCAGGATCGGTTGCGAGCGCTCGTGCAATACAAAGTCTTTGTTGTTGTCCGCCTGATAAATTAAATGCCAAATCATTCAGCCTTGTTTTAACTTCATTCCAGAGTGATGCACCTTTAAGCGCTTCTTCAACCTTCTCATCAATTTTTACTTTCGATTTTTCACCTCGTACTCTTAAGCCGTAGGCGACGTTTTCATAAATTGATTTTGGAAATGGATTAGGTTTTTGAAATACCATGCTAATACGCATACGAACTTCAATAGGGTCTACACCTTTAGACAACACATTAGTGTTATCCGGGTATAAAAGAATTTGACCTTCATATCGATTGCCAGGATAGAGATCGTGCATGCGGTTAAAGCATCTTAAGAATGTTGACTTGCCACAACCTGAGGGACCAATCAACGCAGTAATTTTATTTTCATGCACAGGCAAACTCACATTCTTCAAAGCTTGGGTACCATTTGCATAGTAAAAGTTAAGGTCTTTAGCTTCTGCTTTTATACCTAAGTTATTTTGTGCCATGTTTTGTCCTAGAATAAATTACCACTTAATATTTTTACGAATCTTGTAACGTAACCAAATTGCCGTGCCATTCATGATAAGTGTTAACACAATAATCACGGCACCTGTTGCTGCGGCATTAATATGAAATGCATGATCGGGACGTGAAAGCCAGTTAAACATTTGAATAGGTAAAACGGTAAAGCTCGATTGCAACCACTCAAAGCTAATGAATGGATATGAAAGCGAAATGGGTGGAGGTGGTAAGAATGCAATAAAGGTAAGCGCACCGATAGTAATAACGGGCGCTGTTTCACCAATCGCTCGCGCCATACCAATAATGACACCGGTTAAAATTCCACCAAATGAATATTGTACGACGTGGTGAAGAACCACTTGCCATTTGGTGGCACCTACCGCATAAGCTGCTTCCCTAATCGCTATAGGAATCGAACGAATTGCCTCGCGCGTAGAAACAATCACAATGGGTAACATGAGAAGACCTAACGTCAATCCTGCAGTGACAATGGTATGACCAAGTTTGAGTCCGTAGACAAAAAGACCTAGTGCTAATAAGCCATAAATGATCGAAGGCACACCTGCTAAGTTACTGACATTTACTTCAATCAAATCAGAAAACCAATTTTTAGGTGCGTACTCTTCTAGATATATACCTGAGGCAACTCCTAAAGGCACCGCAGATAAAAAAGTAATAAGTAAAACAAGTGAAGAGCCTACCCAGGCAGAAAAGATGCCGGCATTCGCTGCTCGTCTTGATGGGAAGCTCGTGAAAAAATCATAGGTAATTTTAGGATAACCATCGATCACAAGATCAATAAATAAAGTGAGGAGCGTTAGAAGTATCAATGTAATAACCACAAAGCCGACGCTTGCAAAGATAAGATCATTTCTTTTATGCGCTTTAATCATTGATCTGACTTCTTCAAGTGTTTTACTTGAAGTCGATTGCGCGTTTAAATTCTCTTGATTTATTTTTTCCATTTAGTAGCGTTCCGCAAATTTTTTGCGCGTCATGTGGCCTAAAATATTAAAGATAAGTGTGATAACCATGAGCACCATACCTGCTGCAAAAATACTTTGATAGCCAACACTTCCGTGTGGCAAGTCGCCCATAGCTACTTGAACAATGTAGGCTGTAATAGTCGCAGCACCTTCTGTGGGATTAAATGTGAGATTGGGTTGTTGACCTGCTGCGATGGCGACTACCATTGTTTCACCCACTGCACGACTGATTGCTAGAATATAGGCGGCAATGATGCCTGATGTAGCTGCCGGCGTCACAACACGAATAGCTGTTTGAAATTTAGTAGCACCCATAGCATAAGAGCCCTCACGCATATTCATAGGGACTGCGCGCATGGCATCTTCAGCCACAGATGCAATGTAAGGAATAATCATGATACCCATCACAAGGCCTGCACCCAACATATTAAAGGTAGGTAAATTAGGCATCACTTTTTGCAAAAGTGGTGTTACAAAGAGAAGTGCAAAATAGCCAAAGACAACAGTAGGTACACCTACAAGAAGTTCAAGGGTAGGCTTAATCGTTTCACGTGCTTTATGTGATGCGAATTCGGATAAATAAATCGCTGCAATCGTCCCCACTGGAATCGCTAGAGCTAGCGCTACAAATGAAGTGGTTAAGGTGCCTGCAACAAGCGGCATAATGCCGTAATGTGGATTTTCAAAAAGAGGACTCCACTCCTTACCTGTAAAGAATTCAAATAGACTAATGTCTATAAAAAATGATGAAGCCTCAGTCACTAAGATATAGACAATCGCGATGGTAATAAAAACAGCCGTTAGGGCTGAGCATATCAGAATCATTTCAATCAAGCGCTCAAAAAAATTCCTACGAATATTTTTTGCAAGCCTTTTACTAATAGGCGGATCTTGTGATTGAACTTTTGACATTAATTGGTAGCTTAAAAAGACTCATTAAGAATATATAACATTTATAGCTTAACTTAAGTAAAAAAGGCAGTCTTTCGACTGCCCTTTTTTGTGATAAAAGCTTACTTGATACGTTTAATTAACTCTTCAATCTTGACACCGACTTCTGGTGTACCACCAAAGCCTGAGCCTGATTTAAGTGACTTCCAGTGAGCTGATACGGCTGTATATTCACTAGAGTTAAGCGGTACATATTTAACTTCTTTAACTAATTTAGGCGCATTAGCAATGTAGTATTCTACGAACGCTTTCACATCTTTATCAAACGCTCCTTTAGCTGCATTCACATAAATGAAAAGTGGTCGTGCGAGTGGTTGGTAAGTGCCATCCATGACTGTTTGCTCTGATGGCAATACAGCGGTTGTTTTGTCTTTAGCAATAATCCCTACCGCATTTAACTTATCTTTATTTTCCAAGTAATAAGCAAGGCCAAAGTAACCTAGGCCACCTTTATCACCTGACACACCTGTGACTAAGACATTGTCATCTTCTGAAGCTGTATAGTCACCTCGTGATGATTTAGCTTTACCGTTAATAGCTTCTGTAAAGTAGTCGAATGTACCTGAGTCAGCACCTGGACCATATAACTTAAGCGGTTGGTTTGGCCATGCTGGGTTTACATCTTTCCAGTTTTTAACTGAGCTGCCTGATTCCCACATTTTTTTAAGCTCAGCGACGGTCATTGTTTTAGCCCAGTCATTGCCTTTGTTCGTTACCACTGTAAGTGCGTCATAAGCGATAGGTAGTTCGATGTATGTAATACCGTTCTCAGCACACATATCGATTTCTTTTTTGAGAATTGGACGTGAAGCATCTGAGATTAAAGTTTCACCGCGGCAGAATTTTTTAAAGCCACCACCTGTACCTGAGATACCTACGGTTACTTTAGTGCCTGTCTTCTTTTGAAAGTCTTCAGCAACTGCTTCAGTGATTGGGTAAACTGTACTTGAGCCGTCGATAGTAATCGTTTTAACTTCAGCATTGATGTTTGAGGTAAAAGTAAAGGTCGATGCAACCAATGCTACCAAACCTAAGCTTTTGATTTTATTAGAATTCATTAAGCGCTCCTGGATTTTATTTAAATGATTGAAACTGATCGTTAGTCTATGCATTAATTGTGACAGATATATGACAGAAATTTAACTAGCGATTTAAATGTATAATTCATTGTTTTAATAGATAAAAAAGCTTATGGACGCAGAAACTCTCAACCTAATTCAGCACCGACTTCAAGGATTAAATGAGCGTCATCAAGCACTTAGGGGGTACCTTTGACTTTGATAGCAAATTGTTACGTTTGGGGGAGATTTCAAAGACGCTTGAAGACCCTTCCATTTGGAATGACCAGGGTAAAAGTCAGACATTAGGCAAAGAAAAGCGTGAGCTTGATTTTATTGTAAATGGATTAACCGACCTTAGCGGAAAACTGAAGGATCAGTGTGAGTTATTCGATTTAGCAAGAGAAGAAAATGACGATCAAACGCTTCAGGTGATTTTAGAAGAAAGTTTAGTTTTAGAAAAAAATGTAGAGGCGATGGAATTTCGTCGCATGTTCTCCCATCCGATGGATGCGAATAATTGTTTTATTAACTTTCAGTCGGGCAGTGGGGGGACTGAAGCTCAAGATTGGGCGAACATGCTTCTTCGGATGTATATAAGGTATGGAGAACGAAAAGGATTTAAAGTTGAGGTGCTCGATATTTCCGATGGTGATATCGCAGGAATAAAAAGTGCCACACTTAAGATTTCTGGCGACTACGCGTTTGGACATTTAAGAACTGAAACAGGCGTACATCGTTTAGTGAGAAAATCACCTTTTGATTCAGGTAATAGACGACACACTTCGTTTGCAAGTGTGCAGGTTTATCCTGAAGTGGATGACTCTATTGAGGTTGATATTAATTCTGCTGATTTAAGGATTGATACTTACAGAGCATCAGGCGCGGGTGGTCAACATATTAATAAGACTGACTCAGCAGTTCGTATTACACATATTCCCACGAATACTGTGGTGCAGTGCCAGGACGATCGATCGCAACATCGTAACAAAGCAGAGGCAATGAATATGTTACGCGCTCAACTTTATGCGTTAGAGTTAAATAAACGTAATGAAGAGAAGCAGGCGCTTGAAGATGCAAAAACAGATATTGGCTGGGGACATCAAATTAGAAGTTATGTACTTGATCAATCACGCATTAAAGATTTACGTACGAGTGTTGAAGTTGGCAATACACAAGGTGTTCTTGATGGCGACCTTGATCCATTTATTAGTGAAAGCTTAAAGCAGGGGGTTTAAAAAGTTGTCTGAAGAAAATCAAATGAACGAGCAAAATGAAAATCACGTCATATTAGAGCGTCGTGAAAAATTAAAAAAATTAAGAGAAGCTGGCGTTGCATTCCCAAACGACTTTAGGCCAAAGCATTTTGCGCAACATATACATAACGAATATGGCACATTAGAAAACGATACGCTTGAACCTAAAGCGATTGAAGTCACAGTCGCGGGTCGCATGATGTTAAAACGTGTGATGGGTAAAGCAAGCTTCTCAACATTACAAGACGGATCAGGGCGTATTCAACTTTTTATTTCAAAAGAAAATATTCAAGATGAGAATAGCGATATCATTTATGAAAACTTTAAGCACTGGGATCTAGGTGACATCTTAGGTGCGACTGGCATTCTCTTTAAAACAAAAACAGGTGAGCTATCTATTCGCGTCAATCACTTAAGACTTCTTACAAAATCAATTCGACCACTACCTGAAAAATTTCATGGCCTCTCTGATCAAGAAGTCAAATATCGTCAACGTTACGTTGATCTCATCATGAGCGATGAAACAAAACAAACCTTTATTACACGCAGTAAAATCATGAGTGGTATCCGTGCCTTCATGGTCAAAAATTCTTTTAATGAAGTTGAGACACCCATGCTGCATCCAATTCCTGGCGGTGCTGTAGCCAAACCATTTATCACCCATCACAACGCACTCGATATGCAAATGTATATGCGTATTGCACCTGAGCTTTATTTAAAAAGATTAGTTGTAGGTGGATTTGATCGTGTATTTGAAATTAATCGTAACTTTAGAAATGAAGGATTAAGCGTAAAACACAATCCTGAATTTACGATGATGGAATTTTATGCGGCTTATACCGACTACCATTGGCTGATGCAATTCACTGAAGACTGTATTCGTGATGCCGCAATGATTGCTTTAAGTAAAACGATCATTGAATATCAAGGAAAAGAAATTAATTTCGAGAAACCATTTGAGCGACTCACAATTATCGGGGCTATTAAAAAATATGCACCGCAATATACTGACACACAACTTAACGATGAAAAATTTTTACGCGAAGAACTTTTAAAATATGATCACAAGGCGTTTGATCATGCGGGCTTGGGTGCATTGCAGCTAGCACTCTTTGAATGCACTGCTGAGAGTGAGCTTTGGGATCCCACTTATATTATTGACTATCCCGTTGAAGTGTCTCCACTCGCACGTGCGTCAGACAAAAATAAAGATATCACAGAACGTTTTGAACTCTTTATCGCAGGACGAGAGATTGCAAATGGATTTTCTGAATTGAATGACGCAGAAGATCAGGCGCAACGTTTCCATGCACAAGCAAAGGCAAAAGAGGCAGGCGATCATGAGGCGATGTTTTATGACGCAGATTTTATTAGAGCGTTAGAGTATGGTATGCCACCTACAGGTGGATGTGGTATTGGTATCGACCGACTTGTGATGTTACTCACAAACAGCGCAAGTATTCGTGATGTCATTTTATTTCCACACATGCGTACAGAAGTTAATTAAAAAAGAAAGCATAATAATGTATCGTCACCCTTTAATTGATCGGGATAAAGTTACTCCAAAAGAAGCGCTCGATATTTTAATTGAGGGCAATAAGCGTTTTAAAAATAACTTACAACGTGAGCATGATATGTTAAGCGTGCGTGACGTCATTAAAGAGAAACAACATCCATTCGCTTCTGTATTGGGTTGTAGTGATTCACGTACAACGGTTGAACTTATTTTCGATCAGAACTTAGGTGACATCTTTAGCGTACGTCTTGCAGGTAATATCGCATCGATCAAAGCGATTGGTAGTTTGGAATTTTCTTGTAAATATCTAGGATCAAAACTTGTCGTGGTGATGGGCCACTCAAACTGTGGTGCCATTAAAGCCGCGTGTGATCATTACAAGGGTGGAAACATCGGGGAAATTATTGAGTTGATCGATCCCGCAGTTCATTTAGAAAAAACAATTTCCGGTCAGCGTGATTCGAGTAACAATGCATTTGTTGAAAAAGTGTGTTTCCATAACGTTGAAGTACAGATGGAACGCATCTTAAAAAGAAGCCCGCTCCTAATCGAGATGATTGAGAAAAAAGAAATCGGTCTCGTGGGCGCGTTATATAACCTAGTGACCGGCGAAGTTGAGTTCAATCAGAGTCACATTCATATGTAGGTATCACTCAATAGTATTTTAGTTTTTATCTACATTTCTTAATCCTGTACGCCTTGAATACGCTTTTGTAGGCGGTAGATAGAAGATTTGTTGTTTTTTTACAACAAAATAAAAATATTTTCATAAAAACCACATGTAATATTTGTTTGTCACATAAGTGTCATATTCCCTGCGTAGTATTCAACCATGTCAAAAGTTTAAAAGTTTGACTAAATTCGAATTTAATAAACTTAAAGTAAACCCAAAGGGAGCAACAAATGAAATTCAATAAAAAATTAGCGGCTGCAGTATCAGGTGCTGTTTTGCTTATGGCAGGCCACATCGCCTTAGCAGATAGCACCTCAGATATCGTTGACGCTTTAGTTGGTAAAGGTGTCTTAACGGAAGAAGAAGGTAAGTTAATTACCAAAGGACACGAATCTAAGAAAAAAGCTGAGGGTACAGTGGGCTTTAATAACGGCTTCAAGATTAATAGCGGTGATGGTCAGAGTAGTTTCTCAGTAAATGGTCGCATTATGTTGGATTCAAGACAATACATGAGCACTGGCGAAGCTACAACGGCAAATGCAAACATTGCCGATACTTTCGACGTTCGACGAGCATATATTGGTGCAAAAGGCACATTTAAGAAATATTACGACTGGGAAGTAACTGCAGATTTTGCTGCGCAATCAAATACATCACATCTTGACGTAGCTTATTTCAACGTTAATTATTGGGATAAGAAAGCCATGTTTCAATTTGGCCAATTTAAAATGCCATACAGTTTGGAAGAAAGAACAAGTTCACGCTTCATTGACTTCCAAGAACGTTCATTTGTTAATAACACAAGCTTAACTCCAGGCAAAGAGCGTGGCATTATGATTCACGGCACTCCAATGACTGGCGTTAACTATGCGGTTGCTTTTTCAACTGGACAAGGAAAGAACACCAATGATGCAGATCAACGTGAAGACGGCAAAGATATCATTCTTCATTTAGATACTAACTTAGCAGAAATTATGGGAAATAAAGAAGCTATATATCATGTAGGCGGATCTTATGGCAGAGGAGATTTAGCTCCTGCAGTGGTAGGTGCACAACGCACAGAAGCTCGCGGAAATGATTTTTTTACTACTACCGCTCCAACTGGAACAACAATGGAAAGAACACGTTATAACATAGAGGCTGTTGCTGCAAATGGCCCAGTAAAAATTCAAGGTGAATATGGGCATGCAAACTTTGAAGGTACTAACGGCTCAGGAGTTTCTTATGATAAAGGATTAGATGCTTATTACGCTGAGGCTTTATGGTTAGTTACAGGCGAGAAATATGCTGACTCATACAAAGGTGGTAAATTTGATCGCATCACTCCTAAGAATCAATTTAATCCAGATTTTTCAAGTCTGGGCGCAATTGAAGTGGGTATCCGCTATAGCGAGTTTGATGCTGGTGATTTTATCACTGCGGCTAATGGGGGCGTTGCTAACACACCAGTATTGGCAGCAGCAACAGTTACACAAACACGGACAAATAAAGCTGATGCTTATACGGTTGGTTTAAAGTGGATTCCAGATGCTAATGCACGTTTCCTAATAAACTATGTCAGCACAGATTATGATACGCCTGTGTTAATAGCTACAGGAAAAACTGTTAGCAAGGAAAAAGGTTTGATGTTTAGAGCTCAGTACGATTTCTAAGTCCTAAGTTAGTCAAAAGTTACATAAGGGTTAAATTAAAAAACCCTCGCAGCAATGTGAGGGTTTTTTATTGCATTTAACATTAAAATAGATGATGTGCTAATCAAAATTATTTATAGGAAATATATTGAAAATTTTTTTGCTAACTTTCTTTTTGACCATTTCTTTTTCGTTTCATGCACTTGATCAAAATCAAAGTCAAAGTCAATGGATCGAATCAACACAAGAAGGATGGAAACTAAAATCCTTATTAAATGTGGGTGAACCTATTGGTAAAAATGAATACCGACTAGTTGGCGTGCCGAGACATTAGCGAAAAAAGTTTTGAAGTTTTATAAGGGTATGATTAATCAAAAAACTTCTTTAGTAAGATACTTAGATACAAAAAAAGCAAATATTAAAAGTACAGCTGGATTATGAATGCACATGGACTCTATAAACAATTGAGTAGCGTTGCTACAAAATTAAAACTATCGAGCCAGCAACAATTAAAGCTTAAATATAGCCCCGCGGCAAATATATCTAAAAAAAGAGTGAACCCTTAACCCTCTTTCGCCATATTAATTGTATAGCGCGGAATTTCAATTGTGAGATCATGCTTATCTACAATTGCCTGACAAGATAAGCGTGATTTTGGTTCTAAGCCCCAAGCTTTATCAAGGAGATCCTCTTCTAAATCATCGGCCTTATTTAAAGTTTCAAAACCTTCACGCACAATCACATGGCAGGTTGTACATGCACAGACTTGATCACAAGCATGCTCAATATCAATATGGTTTTGTAATAAGTTTTCACAAATAGATATACCTGGTTTAGCATCAATTACTTCACCATTCGGACAAATTTCTATATGAGGCAAGATAATGATTTTTGGCATGTTACAAGTTTACCTTATCTATTGATTTACCTTTAAGTGCATTACCTACAGATTGATCCATACGTCTTGCCGCAAAAGGTTCTGTTAAATGATTTAAATGTTTTGTATGCTCTATAATTAAATCAGCATCTTCATTTTTAAGTGCTGCTATAAGAGCTTCTAATGCCTCTTGAATTATTTTTATTTCATCTTGATCTAATAGATTGCTACTATCTTCCGTCAATGCATTTTTAACCGCTGTAACAAGTTGTTCACCTTCCACTTTAGCTTCGCTAAGCGCTCGAATCTTTTTATCTTCACCTGCTTTTTCGAAAGACTGTTTTAGCATATTTGTAATTTGCTCTTCCGATAAACCGTAAGATGGTTTGACGGTAATGCTTGATTCTTTATTTTGAGAAAGTTCTTTTGCCGATACAGATAGCAAACCGTCTGCGTCAATCTGAAATGTCACACGTATTTTTGCAGATCCAGCCACCATAGGAGGAATGCCGGTGAGTGTAAAGTTTGCAAGTGATCTACAATCAGATACACGCTCACGCTCTCCTTGCAATACGTGAATTGACATAGCGGTTTGACCGTCTTTAAAAGTGGTAAATTCCTGCGCCTTTGCAATTGGGATAGCGGAGTTTCTTTGAATAATTTTTTCAACAAGACCACCCATTGTTTCAATACCTAGTGACAATGGCGTTACGTCGAGTAAAAGTAAATCCTCACTTGATTTATTGCCGGCGAGTGTGTGTGCTTGCCTTGCGGCTCCTAATGCAACGATCTCATCAGGGTTAAGATTGTTAAGTAAAGCTTGGTGAAAGAAATCCTTAATTTCTGATTGCACATGAAGCATACGCGTTGCTCCACCGACCATAACAACCCCATCAATTGATTCAATTGATAACTTTGCATCACTTAATGCCTTGCGGATAGGCTGAATTGTTTTTTGAACAAGTGGCATTGTTTTTTCTTTGAACGTGTCTCGATCTAATGCAAATAAAATCTTCTTCCCACCATGGAGTGTGAATGAAGTTTCTGCGAGCTTTAGTGTTGTTAAGGATTCTTTAAGGTACTTAGCATGTGTAATTAAGGATCGCTTATCTTCATGGGTGAGTTCTACGAGTTGATGTTTTGATTTCATCATCTCAACAATCACTTGATCAAAGTCATCACCGCCTAAGTGCGCATGACCGTTTGTAGCTAAGACTTCAAAGACACCTTTTGAGAGCCTTAGAATAGAAATATCAAACGTACCACCACCCAAATCATAAATGGCAAAGATACCTTCTTTCTTTTGATCGAGACCATAAGCAACAGCTGCTGCTGTTGGTTCATTTATGAGACGTAAAACATTAAGCCCTGCAAGTTTTGCTGCATCTTTTGTGGCTTGTCTTTGTGCATCATCAAAATATGCAGGCACCGTAATGACGGCACCTATAATTTCTCCACATAAAGAAACTTCAGCAAGTGTCTTTAACTTTTTTAAGATATCAGAAGAGACTTCAATTGGATGTTTTAGTCCTTGATGAGTTTTAAGTTGGATATCTGTATTGCTTTCATCGAACTCGTAGGGAAGGGCATCGCGATGTTGCAAATCTTTTAATACATGACCCATAAAACGTTTGACTGAAACAATGGTATTTTTTGCATCATCTTTTAAGTGGCTCACTGCTTCGTGACCTACTTTTATTTCGTCTTTGCCATAGAACACGATAGATGGGATGAGTGTTTTACCATCACTATCTTTTAAGACTGTAGGCGTGCCACTTTGTACAGACGCCACAAGTGAATTTGTCGTGCCTAAGTCAATACCTACCGAGAGCTTATGCTGATGAGGTAATGTGCTTTGACCTGGTTCGGCGATTTGAAGAAGCGCCATATTTATTCAATTTCGATTAAGGCATCACTGATGTGCTGCTCAATCTTTTCAATAAAATTAAGTTTACGTGTCATCTCGATGGCTTCGTGGAGATCATTCTTTTTTTTAAAACACTCTGGCAGTAAATGGAGGATCTCTTTTTTTTCTTTTTGAATGTTGAGTGATAAGGCTTCAAGCGATGCTTTATTTTTTTTATGTGTTTCAAGCTCCTCGCGCCATTCCATCTGCTGCATTAAGAAATCTTGTGACACAGCTGTATTTTTTTCATGCATCATATCTAGACCATGAATGTGCAATAAGTATTCAGCGCGCCTTAATGGCGACTTTAATGTTTGATAAGCAACATTCAACTCAGCTGTTTTCTTAACAGACTGTAGTTGATCATTTTTATTTGTCGAAGCAAAGCGATCAGGATGAATTTCTTTTTGAATGGTTTGGTAGTGTTGATTAAGTTTTTCTAAATCAATGACGAACTGCTCGGGGATATTGAGTAAGTTAAAAAAATTTGTGGTCACACTGTAAAGCTTTCGCCACAGCCACATTCTGCCTTGACGTTAGGATTGTTAAACTTAAATCCCTCGTTAAGGCCTTCCTTCTCAAAATCCAGCTCTGTGCCATCGATATAGACCAAGCTCTTTGGGTCGATCATGATCTTAACGCCATGACTTTCAAAGATTTGATCTTCAGGTAATGTTTCATCGACGAACTCTAATGTGTATGCCATACCTGAGCAGCCTGTAGTTTTTACGCCTAAGCGCAAACCAATGCCCTTACCTCGGTGCTTAAGATATTTTTCTACACGCTCAGCAGCTTTTTGAGTGATTGAAATCGCCATATTTTTTAATGCCCTTGTTTACTTTTAAAGTCGGCGACAGCTGCCTTAATTGCATCTTCAGCTAATACCGAACAGTGTATTTTAACCGGTGGCAACGCTAACTCTTCAGCGATCGCAGAGTTTTTAATTTGAGCTGCTTCATTTAATGTTTTACCTTTTAACCATTCAGTCACAAGCGAGCTTGATGCAATCGCAGAACCACAGCCGTAGGTTTTAAATTTTGCATCCTCGATGACGCCGTCATCGCTAACCTTGATTTGTAATTTCATGACGTCACCACAAGCCGGTGCGCCGACCATGCCGGTACCCACATGTGGATCATCTTTATCGAGTGAGCCCACATTTCTTGGGTTTTCGTAGTGATCTAATACTTTTTCGCTGTATGCCATATATTTCCTTTTAAAATTTTAGTGGGCAGCCCACTCAACTTTACTAATATCAATACCATCTTTAAACATCTCCCACAAAGGTGAGAGCTCTCTTAATTTATGAATCTTGTCTTTTAATAATTGAATCGTGAAATCAACATCTGCTTCTGTCGTAAAGCGTCCAATGGAAAATCGGATGGAGCTATGAGCTAATTCATCCGAGCGACCGAGCGCACGCAAAACATAACTTGGTTCTAAGCTCGCTGAGGTACATGCAGAACCACTTGATACCGCAATGTCTTTTACCGCCATGATGAGTGACTCACCCTCGACGTAGTTAAAGCTGATGTTAAGGTTATGTGGGATACGATGCTTTAAGTCACCATTCACGTACACTTCCTCAATCTTTTGAAGTCCTGTGAGTAATTTATCGCGTAGTTTTCTGATGCGATCATTTTCTTCTTTCATTTCTTCGCGCGCAATTCTAAATGCTTCACCCATGCCGACAATTTGATGTGTTGCTAATGTACCTGAGCGCATGCCTCGTTCGTGACCACCACCATGCATCTGTGCTTCGATACGAATGCGTGGTTTACGTCTTACATAAAGCGCACCGATACCTTTAGGACCGTAAGTTTTATGTGCTGAGAAGCTCATGAGGTCGACAGGTAAATTTTCTAAATTAATTTCTACCTTGCCTGTAGCTTGTGCAGCATCGACATGGAAGATCACTTTATTTTCTCGGCATATATTACCTAACGCTACGATATCTTGAATGACACCAATCTCGTTATTCACAAACATCACAGAGGCTAAAACAGTATCTGGACGAATCGCCGCTTTAAATTTTTCAAGATCCACTAAACCATTAGGCTCGGGTTCTAAATAAGTTGCAGTGTAGCCTTCGCGTTCGAGTTCACGCACAGCATCAATCACCGCCTTATGTTCGGTTGCAATCGTTAAAATGTGTTTACCTTTAGCGTTATAAAAATGACTCGCACCTTTAATGGCTAAGTTATTTGATTCTGTCGCGCCAGATGTCCATACAATTTCTTTTGAATCTGCACCAACTAATTTTGCAACTTCTTCACGCGCTTCTTCAACTGCTTTCTCTGCAGTCCATCCAAAGCTATGGCTACGTGATGCAGGATTACCGAAATGTTCTGTCATGAAAGGAATCATTTTGTCGGCGACACATTGATCAATCGGTGTCGTTGCAGAGTAATCTAAATAAATGGGTTTACGTTGTGTAGTTTGTGTCATATTTTATGCCGCGATCGCTGTTAGTTGTTTTAATGTGTGTAGTTCTTTCTTGATAGCTTCTAGTATTAACTTCACTTCATCCATCGTGTTCTTCGTGCCAAAGCTAATTCTTAATGCGCCGCGTGCAAGGTCTTCATCGACGCCCATGGATAGAAGCACATGACTCGGTTCTTTGTTAACACTTGAGCAGGCAGAACCACTCGCGATTGCAAATCCTTTTTTATCGAGGGCTGTGAGAAGTGTTGAACCCTCAATATTTTTAAATGCAAAAAACGTAGTGTTAGTTAAGCGGTTTATGTTTTCAGAAAAAATAATTGCACCTAACTCTTTTAAACCGAGCTCTAATGTTTTTTGTAGCACGAGTGAGTTTATTGAAGTTTGTTTCATCGACTCAGAAATTAACTCACACGCCTTACCGAAACCTACAATCGCAGCAATGTTTTCGGTACCACTTCTTAAATTCTTTTCCTGTCCGCCACCGTAAATGAAGGGCTCGATATCCATGCGCTTATTTAGAATAAGTGCTCCCACACCTTGAGGGCCATATATTTTATGGCTTGAGAGTGTCATGGCGTCGATACCTAATGCATCAAAGCGTACATCTATTTTTCCGAATGCTTGTACCGCGTCGGTATGCGAGAGTGCTTTTTTTTCTTTAGCAAAGTCTTTAAAAAGTGATACATCCTGAATTGCACCTGTTTCGTTGTTAGCAAGCATCACCGAGACAAGACTGATATCGTTACTCTTTATTTTTGTGTAAGCTTCTTTTGTTAGGACACCTTCTTCATTCACTGCTAACAATTCTTTTTGCCAGCCTTGATGTGTTAAGGCGTCGATGGGACGGGCTACACACGGATGTTCGATATTGCTTCTGATTAATACACTACCTGGTCTTTTGATCGCGGCACCATGCACAATCATATTGTTCGCCTCAGTGCCTCCTGATGTGAAAATCACTTCAGTAGGTTGTGCGTGAATAGCGAGCGCTACCTGTTCGCGTGCTTCTTCTATTGCAGTTCTAGCGTGCCTTCCAAAACTATGTTGGCTCGTAGGGTTGCCTTGCTGTGTCTCTAAGTAAGGCATCATCACAGCGAGCACCTTAGGTTCTATGGCTGTGGTGGCGTTATGGTCTAAGTAAACTTTGTGCATGTTTTTTAAATTACACCGCTTTCGCAACGTTTCCTTGGTTGAGCTTGTCGTTTAAGAAAAAGATTGCGGTCTCGCGATCGTTCTTACTTTCTTTAGCTTGCGCCTCAACAAGGTGGGCCAAGGTTAGGCTTTCTAGGAAATCAAGAATTTTCAGATTAATCGATGCCCATAAATCATGCGTAATACAGCGACCGCCTTCATGACAGTTCTCTTTGCCGTTGCATTGTGTGGCATCAATCTCTTCATCGACGGCTGTAATAATTGCTTTGACCGTAATGTCTTGATGTTTTTTTGCAATGTGATAACCGCCGCCTGGCCCGCGTACACTTTTGACAATGCCTTCACGACGCATATGGCTAAAAAGTTGCTCAAGATAGGACAGAGAGATAGATTGTCGTTCACTAATCTCGGCTAAGGTAACAGGGTTTTCTTTCTCGTTTAACGCGAGATCTAAGATAGCGGTGACAGCAAAACGACCTTTGGTGGTTAAACGCATAATTAAAATCCTTAGTAAAACTTAAGTTTCAGATTGTTAAAGTATAGAATAACCCATTAATTTAGTCAAGTATTATCTAGACGTCTTTTTCTTGGCTGCAAAGGCTTTGGCGAGCTTTAAATCCTCGCGCGCTTGGGGTTGTAAGGCTTTAATTTTTAACTCTAAGCGTTCAATCGTTTGGTTCTGTTTTTTGATGGCCTGGAGAAGTGTGTCAAGGTTTTTGTGTATGGGATCGGGCTCATCTCGACCCACTGCATAGGCGTTGAAGACGGGCTCTTTTGCCACACTCTTTTGTTTAACTTTATGGTCTTCATCCACAATGCGCGCAGGAATACCTACAGCTGTCGCTTTTGCGGGGACATCTTTCACCACCACCGCATTGGATCCAATTTTAGCGCCTCGTCCAATCGTGATAGGGCCTAGAATTTTAGCGCCCGCACCAATCACCACACCCTGTTTTAAAGTGGGATGACGTTTTCCCTTATTCCAAGAGGTGCCACCTAAGGTCACACCGTGATAGAGCGTGCAATCATCTTCAATGACCGCCGTCTCGCCAATCACGACGCCCATGCCGTGATCGATAAAAACACGTCTTCCTATGGTGGCACCGGGATGAATTTCAACGCCTGTTAACCATCGGCCTATGTGAGAGATGACTCGGCCAAGCCAGTAGAGCTTGATTTGCCAGAACGCATGCGCCAAGCGGTGTATGAGTAGTGCGTGTACACCGGGATAAGTTGTTAAGACCTCGAGCGTCGACCTCGCGGCCGGATCGCGTTCAAACACAATTGCAATATCTTCTCTAATTTTCTTAAACATAGTGATAATTATCTCATGAAACTTATAACTTGACTAAATTACTAGGTTAATGGCTAAGAGGATGAATGCGCTAACTTCTTTTGCACTTGCGTTAAGATGCCGCGCAAGATATTCACTTCGTCCGTTTCAAGTTGAGCGCGTGCAAAGAGAATATGTAACCGTTGCATGAGACGCTCACCTTGCACCTTGTCTAAAAATTCAATCTTATCTAACACTATTTCTAAGTGCGACAAGAATCCCATTAAGCTATCATGATCGGCTAAAAGACTTAAGTCCTTAGTATAGATACTCGCTCCTTCAGGATGGATACTCGCCTGTCTTAATTCATGACATACCACTTGTACCGCTTGTGCCAAGTTGAGTGATGAGTAATCTGGATTCGCATCAATGAAGCTTAAGAGCTGACAAAGATGTGTCTCTTGGTTTGAGAGTCCGCTCATCTCAGTTCCAAATACGCAAGCTACTTCTGCATCATGCGCAAGATGAATCATTTCCTGTGCCGCTTTTTTAATATCGAGATAGGGTTGTGTGAGTTCTCGACGACGTGCTGAGAGTCCTATGGCAAGCTTCACTCCGTGAAGTGCTTCTTCTAATGTATTTACAACATGTGCGCCATTTAAAATATCATCTGCACCAGAAGCTAAAGCGGTAGCTTCTGGATGGGGAAATTTTTTTGGTGTCACTAAATAAAGTTGTGTGATACCCATCGTCTTCATCGCGCGCGCTGTCGCACCAATGTTTCCCGGGTGACTGGTTTGACACAGCACGATACGGATACGGCTTAGTGGCCGAGAGGTGGTGACCATGGAGTTCCTTCATGTAAAATAGCATTTTATCAAGTCCATAAAAGAACGATGGTTTAAATACACTCGTTTATTAAAAAGAAAGTAAATCTTAAGTATATGCATCCGATGTTAAACATTGCAGTGAAAGCGGCAAGACGCGCAGGTGCCATTATTAATCGGGCATCTCAAGACATCGGGACTCTAACGGTGAAGAGTAAAAATTTTAATGACTTTGTGAGTGAAGTGGATGTTGTAGCAGAGCGTGCCATTATCGATACTTTAAAAGCTACTTACCCTACACACGGATTTTTAGGTGAGGAGTCAGGTGCCTCTTCACATGATAGCGATTATATTTGGATTATTGATCCCTTAGATGGCACAACCAATTTTTTACATAGCTTTCCGCAGTACTGTGTCTCGATCGCGTTACAACATAAAGGTGAAATTACACAGGCCGTGATTTATGAACCGAATCGAAATGAACTCTACACAGCAACTAAAGGACGTGGTGCATTTTTAAATGACAAGCGCATACGCGTTTCAAAATGTGACAAGTTACAAGAGTCACTTATTGGCACAGGTTTTCCATTTCGTGATTTCAAACATTTGGATACGTATATGGCTATGTTTAAATCGATGCTACAAAAAACTTCCGGCATTAGACGCCCAGGTTCTGCAGCGCTCGATTTAGCTTATGTGGCGAACGGTGCATTGGATGCATTTTGGGAGATTGGTTTATCTCCATGGGATATTGCAGCAGGTGGATTACTTGTTCAAGAAGCAGGCGGTATCATCTCAAACCTTAACGGTAAACAAGGCTGGCTAACATCAGGTAACGTATTAGCGTCCTCACCTAAAATTTTTGATGCGATGTTAGAAACGCTAGCACCTCATCTTACAGACGATATTAAGCGTTAATGCTTAGTGGTGGTGACCACCTTCACCGTGAACGTGTTGATGTGTCATCTCTTCTTGATTTGCAGAGCGTACGTTTTTAATCATAGCTTTAAAGATAATACGTTGACCTGCCCATGGATGATTCCCATCCACAACTACTTTTCCGTCAGCGACATTCGTGACGGTATATAAAATAACTTCACCGGTTTCATCTTCACCTTCAAACTGCGCACCCTCTTTTAAATTTTCTTTAGGGAATGCAGACGCTGGTTCAATTTGTACTAATTCCGCATCGTATTCGCCAAAAGCATCTGCAGGTTCTAATGCGATCTCAATCGTGTCACCAATATTTTTTCCGTGCATAGCTTCTTCTACCTTTGGAAAAATATTGTCATAGCCACCATGAAGGTAGGCCACAGGTTGATCACTTGACTCAAGAACGACGCCGTCAGCATCTTTAAGCTCGTAGGCCATGGTGACCACACTGTTCATGGAGACTTGCATGTATATATCCTTTTTGTATAAATTTTAGTTTGAAATATTTTATAGAGAATAAAAGTCATACGCTAAGTATTTTTTAATTATTTTGTATGACCGTGATCATGATCGAGGAGACTGTAAAAATTAGACGGTGTGAGTATTGTAGGCTCTGCCGTTTTAAGTTGCTTTGGATAGTCGCGACTAAAATGAAGTCCACGGCTTTCATGTCTATGGATTGCAGACGCTACAATCAATTCCGCCACTTGTAAAAGATTACGTAGCTCAATTAAGTTATGGCTCACTTTAAAGTTAGTATAAAACTCATGCACCTCATCACGAAGCATATGAATACGATGGAGCGCGCGTGATAAACGTTTATTGGTGCGAACAATACCAACGTAGTTCCACATAAAGCGTCTTAATTCATTCCATGTGTGCGTAATTAAAATTTCTTCATCGGCGTCTGTAACACGACTCTCATCCCAGCGAGGGAGATCAAATGTTTTTTTATCTAAAGGCGATTGAAGTATATGATGCGCTACAGCATCACCAAAGACTAAACACTCAAGGAGAGAGTTACTCGCTAAACGGTTTGCGCCGTGAAGTCCTGTGTAAGCATTTTCGCCAACTGCATAAAGATGTGCTAAATCAGTTTGACCAGATAAATTAGTCATGACACCCCCACAACTATAGTGGGCTGCAGGCACGACAGGAATGGGTTCTTTAGTCATATCAATACCAAGCTCTAAACAGCGAGCAAAGATGTTAGGGAATTGCGATTGAATAAACTGAGAGGGTTTATGTGAAATATCTAAGTACACACAATCAATACCACGTTTCTTCATTTCAAAGTCAATGGCGCGCGCCACAATATCGCGTGAGGCTAATTCTGCTCTAGGATCATACTGATCCATAAAGCGTGTGCCATCTGGTAATTTTAAAAGACCTCCTTCACCACGCACAATTTCTGAAATTAAAAAAGATTTCGCTTTAGGGTGATAAAGACAGGTCGGATGAAACTGAATAAATTCCATGTTGGCTACTCGACAACCCGCGCGCCATGCCATCGCAACACCATCACCTGTGCTCACATCAGGATTGGTTGTGTAGAGATAAACTTTACTTACACCACCTGCGGCCAGAATAGTTTCTTGAGACTCGATGGTGATCACTTTACCAGTTTGATTGTTCAGTACATAAGCGCCTAAGCATCGATTAGATTTAATCTTCTCTACTTTAAGTGACTTTTTTTCAGTGATGAGATCGACCGCGATATGATTTTCTAAAAGAGTAATATTGGGATGAGATTTGACACGCTCACTTAAATTTTTTTGAATGGCTTGTCCTGTTGCATCTTTTGCATGGACAACACGACGATGACTGTGCCCACCTTCTTTTGTAAGATGGAATGCCTTAGATTTTTCATCTCGGCTAAACGGCACATCTAAATCGATTAACCACTGAATGGCATCTCGACTATGGGAAGCTACAAAAGTGGCTACCTCATGGTCACACAAACCACCACCGACGAACTCGGTATCTTTCACATGACTCTCAACAGAGTCTTCATCCGACATGACAGCAGCAATTCCACCTTGCGCCCATTGGCTTGAACTATCTAAGAGCTCTCGCTTACTTACAATGAGCACCTTCCTGAGATCGGCAAGCCTTAAAGCTGAGGTGAGCCCCGCAAGTCCGCTTCCAATAATGAGGACATCACAACGTAGCATTTTTGGTATTTTTCATGAACTAATTAAGATCGAATACGTCTAGAACTATATAAAGTATGTTTATGTTTTTTTTAAAGAATGAATTTAAAATAAAAAAACGATGCCAAGACTAAACAATAACATAGAACAAACCAAATTATCACTCGTTGAAGATAAGTTCGCCGTGTATACTTCGAAGCATGTTGAACCTACACTGGCAACCGTTGTGAGTGAAAAAATAGAAAATCCAAATCGTGCGCTTGATCAAGTTTTGGTTGAAAGTGCGCAGCAAGGTGACAAAAAAGCATTTGGCCTTTTAGTTGAAAAATACCACCGTAAACTTGGCCGCATCTTAACGCGCATGGTGCGTGATCAAACCGAAATTGAAGATATTGTGCAAGAGACCTTTATTAAAGCTTATCGCGCACTTCCTAACTTTAGAGGAGACAGCGCCTTTTATACCTGGCTTTATCGTATCGGCATTAATACAGCAAAAAATCATTTGGTCGCGATGAGTAAACGCCCGCGTACGATGACTGAATTTGAAAATGAAGATGGTGAGTTCGAGCAAACGCACCAAGTCATTGAGGTTGAAAATCCAGAGACGACATTACTTACTAAAGAAATTGGTGAGACTGTGAATGCAGCGATTGAATCCTTACCAGAAGAATTAAAAGTGGCTATCACGCTTCGAGAAATTGAAGGCTTAAGCTATGAAGAGATTGCAGAGATGATGGAATGCCCTATTGGTACTGTGCGTTCTCGCATATTTAGAGCTCGTGAAACGATTGCAGAAAAATTAAAACCGCTTTTGTCAAAACATAATAATAAACGTTGGTAAATTTTACTTAAGGAAAAGAATATGACAGAAAAAATTTCAACTCTACTTGATGATGAACTTGATCTACAGAGCATGGATCAGACGGTGTCAGCGATTACAAGAGATAGGGGTTTGCGCGCGCGCTTTGAAACATATCAGCTCATTCGCGACTCCATGCGCAACGAACTCTCCGATGCGACATTCTCATCAAAATCTATTTTAGATGCGATCGATAAAGAGCCAATCCAACTTCAGTTTATTAAGCCATCAAAAGCTGCGTCCACGATGGCGCTTCCATATATACCCTTCATATCATGGCCGATGGCAGCATCTTTTATTGCAATTATTTTAATCGCAACGGTCACTATGAATCACAACTATCTAAAGCCATCTGATTCAGTGGAGATTGCAGAAGAGATTCCAGCGGACTTCATCAAAGCACACCAACTGTTAGCCCCTTCAAATATTGCTTATTACTCCGAGGCAGATCAGCGTTAAGTTTTATTTTATGTATCGATTGCTGATTAGTCTCTTATATGTTTCTTTAAGTTTAAGTGCTTATGCCCTAGATGACCCTTGGTTACAAATTGATAAGGCATCGCAAGCCGCACGAAAATTAAATTATAAAGGTATTTTTTTATACCAAAACTATCACGACGTTCGTTCAATTGAAATCACACATTTTAATAATGGCTCGGAAGAGTTTGCCCGTATCATCACTTTAGATGGACCACCTCGTGAATTTCTTTCACGCGGCAACAATGTGGTGCAATTTAATTCGAACCATGAAAATGTGCTCATTCAAAAAAGACATGGGCGGAATCTTTTCCCAGCAATTTTGCCAATGAATATTGAGAGCGTGAAACTTTCGTACAGATTAAGATTTGGTGATCAGGATCGGATTGGTGGACGTGGAGCACAGATTGTTTACCTTGATCCACGTGATGAATATCGTTATTTTTATAAGTTATGGCTTGATAAAGAATTTAGTTTGGTATTAAAGATGATGATCTTCGATCAAAATCAAAAAGTGATTGAGCAGGCAAGCTTTAATCAAGTTTCACTCCTGAATACGCAAGATCTTAATTGGTTTAAGCCAAACGTCGACACACATAAAAAATATATTATGGACGAAGAGCCTAATGACAAAGTATCCAATGAAAAATATTGCACGCTGACTAATTTACCTTCAGGCTATAAGGAAGTAAGTCATGTGACGCGCACCATAGGAAATCAACCCCAGCTTGTTCATCAATGGGTGTTTTCAGATGGACTTTCTTTTGTATCGTTATTTATTAATCCGATTTCTAAAGGACAGAAATCTAAAGTAGGACAGACGCAAGTGGGCTCATCTAATATTTATGCAAAAGTATTGAAGGGTCATCAAGTTATGGTGGTAGGCGAAGTGCCGCTAGTCACCATTCAAAAAATTTCAAATTCGATTCATGATCTTAAGGAACATCAATGATTGAGGAGCAAGCGATTGTCATTAAAGCTTCAAAAAAACTTGTCACACTTGAAGTGGTCAGAAGCAAGCCATGCGGATTATGTGGCCAAGTGAGAGGTTGTGGCAACTCTATCTGGGGAAAAATTTTTTCACATCAATCAGGACAAATTGAAACGAGAAATAATTTGAATGCAAAATTAGGTGATATGGTCATCTTAGGGATTGATGAAACACTGATACTAAAGGGCTCTCTCATGCTTTATGGCGTGCCATTATTGACAATGTTTATTGGCATGCTGATTGCTGGTTACATAAGTCAAGCAACAAGTGAATTTTATGTATTCATGGGTGCGATGATAGGTTTATGTTTAGGTGTTTTCTTGATCAAGCGTGTTGTGAATGAGAAGATGCAAATGTTTTACAATAAAGCACAACTCATTCGTTTTAAATAATCATTAAGGGAATATTAGTTATGTTAAGACGTCTTTTTTATGTGTGTATATTTCAGCTACTTTTACTAACTGGATTAATTGCAAAGGAACTTCCTGACTTTACAGACTTAGCTGAAAAACAAAGTCCAATGGTCGTCAATATCACTTCGGTTCAAAAAAATCGTGCTAACACGATGGCGCAAATGTCGCCTGAGGATGAGCAGATGCAAGAATTCTTTAGGCGTTTTGGTATTCCTATGCCTAATATGCCACCTAACAATAACCGAGGTCAGCCACAAGCGCCTGATAAACAAGTGTATGCCACAGGATCGGGTTTTATCATTGCAGCCGATGGTTATATTTTAACTAATGCGCATGTTGTGAAAGATGCGGATGAGGTGGACGTCAAGCTCAATGATAAGCGTGAATTTAAAGCAAAAGTTGTAGGCTTTGATTTAAGAACAGACGTTGCACTTTTAAAAGTGAATGCGAATAATTTGCCGAAGGTAACCGTGGGTAACCCTGAGATTATTAAGGTAGGTGAATGGGTAGCAGCCATTGGTGCGCCATTTGGTTTAGAAAATACTATGACAGTAGGTATTGTGAGCGCTAAAGGTCGCGCACTACCCCAAGAAAATTTTGTGCCTTTTATTCAAACGGATGTTGCAATTAATCCAGGCAATTCCGGCGGACCCTTATTTAATTTAAAAGGTGAGGTGATTGGTATCAATTCACAAATTTATAGCCGTACGGGTGGCTATATGGGCTTGTCATTTGCAATCCCGATTAATGTAGCGATGGATGTTGTGAATCAACTTAAAACAAATGGTAAAGTGATCCGTGGTTGGCTAGGTATTGCGATTCAAGAAGTCACTAAAGAACTATCTGAATCTTTTGGCATGAAGCATACCAATGGTGCTTTGGTGGCAGGCATTGAAAAAGGTGCACCTGCAGAAAAAGGTGGGCTTCTTCCCGGAGATGTCATTACCAAATTTGATGGTAAATCGATTGAAGTCTCCGCTGATTTGCCCAAGGCAGTTGGGAATACTAAGCCAGGTAAAACCGTAGTAGCTGAAGTTTTTAGAAAGGGCAGCATAAAAACACTTAGCTTAACAGTAGGTGAAATGCCATCTGATCAAGCTGAAGTGGTTGCAAGTAAGTCACCTGAAAAAGCGGAAGTAAATCGTATGGGACTTGTTTTAAAAGAAGCACCTCCACAACAACGGAAAAAATTAAACGGTAAAAAAGGACTGCTTGTTATAGATGCTCAAGGCTCTGCAGCAACAGCAGGTATTCGACGAGGCGATATTATATTAGCGCTCAATAATAGCGAAGTTGAAAGTGCAGAAGCTTTTGCAAAAGATGTTGCAACAATTCCTAATGGAAAGACCGTGGCCGTACTTATTTTAAGAAATGACGAGACACTCTATGTGCCCGTCAAGATCTCGAGTGATCGATAAAATCAGCTAGTTTAAAAGCTTTGTTATTACGCTCTAAAGGCATCCTTATTTTATTCAATGAATAACATTAGAAACTTTTCAATCATTGCTCATATTGATCACGGCAAGTCGACCTTGGCAGACCGTATTATTCAATTCTGTGGTGGCTTATCCGATCGTGAGATGGAAGCGCAAGTTTTAGATTCGATGGACCTTGAACGTGAACGTGGTATTACCATCAAAGCACAAACCGCAGCACTTCAATACAAAGCCCTAGATGGAGAAATTTACAACTTAAACCTTATTGATACGCCAGGACATGTTGACTTCACTTATGAAGTAAGTCGATCACTTGCTGCATGTGAGGGCGCACTTCTTGTTGTCGATGCAAGTCAAGGTGTTGAAGCACAAACGGTTGCTAATTGTTACACCGCGATTGATCAAGGCGTTGAAGTCACGCCTGTATTAAATAAAATTGATTTACCTTCAGCTGATCCCGATCGTGTGATTGAGGAAATTGGCGATGTGATTGGTATTGATGCAACGGATGCAATTCGTTGTTCAGCCAAAACAGGTGAGGGTGTGCGTGATGTTTTAGAAATGATCGTATCAAAAGTGCCGCCGCCAAGAGGCGATGCAACAAAACCATTAAAGGCGCTCATCATTGATGCATGGTTTGATAACTACATGGGTGTAGTGATTTTAGTGCGTGTGGTTGATGGAATTCTAAAACCTAAAGACAAAATTAAACTGATGGCCACCGCTGATCAATACTTATGTGAACAAGTCGGTGTATTTACGCCAAAGTCGAGAAGTAAAGAATCGCTCTCCGCAGGCGAGGTAGGCTTTATCATTGCCGGCATTAAAGAATTAGCAAGTGCAAAAGTGGGGGATACGGTGACCACCACAGATCGACCTGCTTCTGAGCCCTTGGGTGGCTTTAAAGAAGTGCAACCACAAGTGTTTGCAGGACTTTATCCTGTTGAATCAAATCAATTTGAAGCTTTACGAACTGCACTAGAAAAATTAAGTTTAAATGATTCGTCATTACGTTTTGAACCTGAAAATTCTACAGCTTTAGGTTTTGGCTTCCGCTGTGGCTTCCTAGGTCTTCTTCATATGGATATTGTGCAAGAGCGTTTAGAGCGCGAATACGATATGGATCTTATTACCACAGCGCCAACTGTTGTGTATGAACTTTTAAAAAAAGATGGTGAAGTAGTACAAATTGAAAACCCATCTAAACTTCCAGAACCTTCGCGTGTTGAAGAAATTCGTGAACCAATTATTCAAATTAATTTATTGATGCCACAGGATTATGTTGGCCCTGTTATGACCTTATGTAATGGTAAGCGCGGCATTCAAAAAAATATGCAATATCTAGGCCGTCAAGTCATGTTGACTTATGAGATGCCGTTAAATGAAGTGGTGCTCGATTTCTTTGATCGATTAAAATCGATCTCTAAAGGTTACGCTTCGATGGACTATGAATTTTTAGAATTTAGAGCGGCTGATCTCGTGAAGCTTGATATCATGGTCAATGGTGATCGTGTTGACGCGTTGTCTTTAATTGTGCATCGATCTAACAGTGTTTATCGTGGACGTGAAGTCGCAGCTAAAATGCGCGAACTCATTCCAAGACAAATGTTTGATGTTGCCATCCAGGCGTCTATTGGGGCTAATATTATTGCAAGAGAAACAGTGAAAGCACTGCGAAAGAATGTGTTAGCAAAATGTTATGGTGGTGATATTACGCGTAAGAAAAAATTATTAGAAAAACAAAAAGAGGGTAAGAAGCGCATGAAGCAAGTAGGCAATGTTGAAATTCCTCAAGAAGCGTTCCTTGCAATTTTAAGGGTAGAAGAGAAATGATATTTGCTTTAATCATGGTTATTGTTTTGTCTATTACAGGCTCCATTTGGCTCCTTGATATTTTTGTATTAAGCAAAAAAAGAAAAGCAAACGCTAAAGATCCTATTTTGGTTGAATATTCAAAAAGTTTTTTCCCAGTCATTTTTTTGGTGTTCTTTATCCGTTCATTTATTGCTGAACCTTTCAAAATTCCTTCAGGTTCAATGATGCCAACACTTCTTGCAGGCGATTTTATTTTAGTAAATAAATTTAGTTATGGCATTCGTGTACCTATTTTAAATAACACTATGATAAGCGTGGCGGAACCGCATCGTGGCGATGTGTTCGTGTTTTATTATCCACCTAAACCATCGATTGATTATATTAAGCGTGTGGTAGGCCTTCCAGGAGACGTGATCGAATATAAAAGTAAAACACTTTTTATTAATGGCAAAAAAATGGAACAAACATTTATTGATAAGTATCCTTATCTCATGAATGAAATTCATCACATTGAAGCAAAAGAATTTAAAGAGGCTTTAGGCGATGTTAATCACTCTATTTTGATTCATGATTTACCAATGCCTGATTTTAAATTTGAAGTGCCTCAAGGCCATTATTTGGCATTCGGCGACAATCGTGATAATAGTGCCGATAGCCGTGTGTGGGGATTTGTACCCGAACATAACCTTGTGGGACGTGCATTTTTTATCTGGTGGAATTTTGGTAAATTTAAACGCATTGGTACATTCATTCATTAATGGATAAAGAGCGCCAAGCCTCATTAAGTAGGATCATTTATTACACGTTTAATGATCCATCGCTCATGATTATGGCTTTAACACATCGAAGCTTTAATGCGC
>SHXT01000028.1 GCA_009693175.1 Candidatus Methylopumilus sp. | reverse complement strand
TTATGAGTCCTCTGCTCTAACCAACTGAGCTATAGGCCCTATGGATGGGTTTATTCTTTACTGTTTTCTAAGAAACTACGTAATCTTTCTGAGCGCGTTGGGTGCCTTAGTTTTCTTAAAGCCTTCGCTTCAATTTGCCTAATACGTTCACGTGTCACATCAAACTGCTTACCCACTTCTTCGAGCGTATGGTCAGTATTCATTTCAATACCAAAACGCATACGTAATACTTTAGCTTCACGAGGAGTGAGCGATTCTAAAATTTCTGAGGTTACATCACGAAGTGATCCATACACTGCTGCATCAATCGGTGTTAATGTTGCTGCATCTTCAATAAAGTCACCTAGATGAGAATCTTCATCGTCCCCTATAGGTGTTTCCATCGAGATAGGCTCTTTGGAAATTTTTAAAATCTTACGAATCTTATCTTCAGGCATTTCCATTTTCTCAGCGAGAACTGATGGATCTGGCTCAGCACCGGTCGATTGTAAAATTTGTCGTGAAATACGATTCATTTTATTGATCGTTTCAATCATATGCACTGGGATACGAATGGTTCTTGCTTGGTCAGCAATTGAACGTGTGATTGCTTGCCTAATCCACCATGTGGCATAAGTTGAAAATTTATAACCACGACGATATTCAAATTTGTCGACAGCTTTCATTAAACCAATGTTGCCTTCTTGAATAAGATCTAAGAATTGAAGGCCGCGATTTGTATATTTTTTTGCAATTGAAATCACAAGTCTTAAATTCGCCTCAATCATTTCACGTTTAGCACGACGTGCTCTAGCTTCGCCTGTTGTCATTTGCTTATTAATTTCTTTTAAATCTTTAATAGACAAACCCGCTTCTTTTTCTAAAGCAATCAATTGATCTTGTTGATCGATGATGGAATGTTTAAAGCGCTCTAGTTTTGCGTTATAAGATTTGTCTTGCTTTAACTCATTCGGTAACCAATTAAGATTGGTTTCATTACCAGGAAAGCTCTTAATAAATTGTGTGCGTGGCATACCTGATTTTTCGACACAGAAACCCATCGTTTTTCTTTCATGCAAACGAATTTGATTCACACGCTCTCTTACTGAATCACAAAGTGCCTCAACTTGTTTAGCGGAAAATCTAAACTCCATCAGCTCTTTTAAAATCGCTTCATGATGTTTTTTGTATGAAGGGTCGTCAACGCCTTTTTTTAGACGAATGTCATTCATCTTACGATTAGTTTTTCGGATTGCAGCAAATCGCGTTAAAACTTCTTCGCGTAATTTTACTAACGCTTCCGCTGAGATTGCTGCCGCTTTTGCGCCATCTTCATCATCATCTTCATCACCCATATCTTCTTCAACTTCTTCTTCAATTTCATTGGTCTCAATAGGTATTTCAACTTCAACATCAATCAGTCCATCCACCACTTCATCTACACTTAATTCATTTGATTCAACTTTATCCACCATCGCAAGCAATTCTGAAATAGTTGTAGGGCATGCTGCAATAGCTTGCACCATATGTTTTAAACCATCTTCAATACGTTTCGCAATTTCAATTTCGCCTTCACGCGTTAAAAGATCAACTGTACCCATCTCACGCATATACATACGAACAGGGTCTGTCGTTCTACCAAATTCAGAATCTACCGTGGCTAATGCTTGCTCAGCTTCTTCTGCCGCTTCTTCATCCGTCACAGGAGGTGGTACATCAGCCATCAGAAGGGTTTCTGCGTCAGGGGCTTGCTCGTAAACCATGACCCCCATGTCGTTGATCATGCTCACAACACCTTCAATTTGTTCTGACTCTTGAATTTCGTCAGGCAAGTGATCATTAATCTCAGCGTAAGTAAGGTAGCCACGCTCTTTACCAAGCACAATTAAAGTCTTAAGACGGGTGCGACGCTCTTCGATATCTTTCGGATTGACATCATGCCCACTTCTGTAGAAATCTTTCATTTTTGGATTCTTTTTTTGCGACGGGTCTTTTTTTGGTCTGGCCATGCTCTACCTCTTCTTGTTAAGACTTAATTTTGCCTTATAAATCAACAAAATATAAATAAACGCGTAACTTTTGAGTGTACCAAAAAACGCTTTTTTGGTCAATAAAAGACCCTAGTCTCGAGGGGGTGTTTTAGGCCTTTGCGCCAACATTTTAAGATGCTCTTTTTCCTCATCTGTGAAGCTACTCAAGGGTTTGTCTTTAAGCGCGTTAAAATGTTCCCGGGTCGCCGAAGCCTTGCCTTGTTGAGTGAGTGACTTTCGGGCCCCCTCAATTTCAGACTCAAAGTGAATGTGGTCATCAAAAAGGGAGAGTTCCTCATGGATTAAATCCATTAATGCGCCATCCACTTGAGATTTCAAGCCATGTAGGATGGAAGAAGGTTTAGAATCGGGCTGATGCAGCGCAATCTCTAGGACTTTTTTAAGTAAATCATCTTCAAAAGAATCTTGACTCACTAAAAGGATGTCTTCGCTTAAAGCCAATTCAGGTTTTAAGATTAAAAGCAAAATGAATTTACGTTTGACGGACGAAGGCAATTTACCTTTCGTTTTAATCATCACTTTATGAGATAAAGATTTAGGCTGAGGCAAATGGAGTAATTGATCCATCTCTTTTTCATTTAAGTGTGCAAGCTCTGCAAAACGTTTACGTAACAACAAACTTAATTTAGGTGCTGTGATTTCTTTTAAAATTGGCTCTGCTTCATTTAAGAATTTTACTTTATCTTCTTGTGTCACTAGATTATTTTTTTCAGTAAGGTGCTGCACTAAATATTGTGACAAAGGCATCGCATCATGCATCATCACTTCAAATGCTTCTTTACTATGCACTCTAATATAACTATCTGGGTCATGCTCGTCAGGTAGAAATAAAAACTTTAAAACAACTTTATCGTTAAGACTTGGGAGTGCATTCATCAATGCTCGCCATGCAGCCGCTTTACCCGCATGATCTCCATCGAAACAAAAAATAATGGTGTCTGTTTGACGCATTAATTTTTTAATATGAAAAGTAGACATCGCAGTACCTAAAGTAGCTACCGCATGACGAACACCAAATTGTGCAAGACCCACGACATCCATATATCCTTCAACAACCAAAACAGCACCTGCTTCTCGAATAGCGCGGCGCCCAGCAAAGAGACCGTAAAGCTCTTGGCTCTTTTGAAAAAGTGGTGTTTCAGGTGAGTTGTAATATTTAGGCGTATCGTTAGGATCAATGACGCGTCCACCAAAGCCAATGATATCGCCCTTCATATTATGAATAGGAAACATAATGCGATCACGAAAACGATCGTAACGTTTACCTTGATTATTTTTTAATGTAAGTCCTGCTATCGTTAACACGTCATCATCGTATTGCTTGAATACACTTTCTAAATTTTGCCAGCCTTCAGGGGCGAACCCCAACTGAAAGGTTTTTGCAATTTGTCCTGTGAGTCCACGTTTTTTTAAGTACTCAATCGCACGTTCTGATTTCTTTAAAGCAGTTTGATAATATTGAGATGCAAGTTCTAAAGCTTCACCAAGTGCTAAATTTTTCTCTTTCAATTGCGGCGTCATCTTTTGTGTCTCTTGCGGCACAGCCAAGCCTAAAGATTTTGCTAAATCTTCAACCGCATCAACAAAGCTCATACCTTGATATTCAATTAAAAAACTCAATGCTGATCCATGTGCACCACAACCAAAGCAATGGTAAAACTGTTTTGTAGGGCTCACGGTGAAAGAAGGTGACTTTTCTTGATGAAAAGGACAGCAGGCTACATAGTTACTGCCGGCTTTTTTTAAAGGCACACTTTTATCAATCACATCGACCACATCGACACGATTAAGAAGTTCTTGGATGAATGACTCTGGAATCATAAGCATTTAATCATAGCTTAAAAAATAAAAAGGAGCTTCGTGCTCCTTGATCATTTTTGTAAAATTTTTATATGGCTGTTTAGTGTTTAACTAAGCTTTTCTTTAATCAAACTTGAAAGCTTACCCATATCTGCGCGGCCAACGACTTTAGGTTTCACAATCGCCATCACTTGACCCATCTCTTTAATACTTGTGGCGTTAGTGGCTTTAATGGCGGCATCTAAAATTGCAATCACTTCTACGTCCGTTAATGCTTGCGGGAGATAACTTTGTAAGATAACTACTTCAGCTTTTTCAACATCCACTAAATCTTGTCTTTGAGCAGATGTATAAGCCTCGATCGAGTCACGACGTTGTTTTAACATTTTTTCAATCACAGCCATCACATCTTGATCGTTAAGTTCAATACGTTCATCAACTTCACGTTGTTTAATGGCTGACTGAAGAAGTCTGATAGTGCCAAGACGTGTCACGTCTTTAGCACGCATAGCTTCTTTCATGTCCTCAGTGATCTTAACTTTTAAGGACATTTAAATGAAATTAGAATAATTTGGGAGGGAGCATTTGATTGCGAAGACGACGGTACTGACGTTTTACTGCAGCAGCAGCTTTACGTTTACGTTCCCAAGTTGGCTTTTCATAAAACTCACGCGCACGTATGTCATTAATTAGGCCGGTCTTCTCAATTAAGCGCTTGAAACGACGAAGGGCTACGTCGAATGGCTCATTTTCTTTTACACGTACTGTTGACATTAAACTCTCTTATTTTAAATAATGCGTTCTTAGAAATTTTCCCCAAATGGAATTTTGGAAAAGTCTATTATTTTAATGCTAATCTATTCATTTATCAATCTTTTTTAAGCCTTAAACTATGTTGGTACTTGGTATTGAAACCTCCTGTGATGAAACTGGAATTGCCCTTTATGACACAGAAAAAGGGCTTATAGGTCATACACTTCACTCACAAGTTGACCTCCATGAAGCCTATGGTGGGGTTGTTCCTGAATTAGCCTCACGTGACCATATTAGACTCATTGTGCCTCTTTTAGAAAACCTTCTTTCTAAAACAAAAACCCCTAAAGATAGGATTGACGCAATCGCTTACACCCAAGGACCGGGTTTATCAGGTGCTTTATTGGTGGGTAGCGCAATGGCAGAAGCTTTGGCTTTCTCTCTTGAAATACCCACTATTCCCATCCATCACCTAGAAGGTCATTTATTGGCCCCCTTAATGGAAAAAAATCCGCCCGCATTTCCTTTTCTAGCACTTTTGGTTTCAGGCGGACACACTCAAATCATTCATGTTAAAAAAGTAGGTGTTTATGAAATCATTGGAGACACTTTAGATGATGCAGCAGGAGAGGCGTTTGATAAGACAGCACAATTACTAGGGCTAGGCTATCCAGGTGGGTTAGCCCTTTCTCTTTTAGCTGAAAAAGGACATCATCATTTTGATTTGCCGAGACCTTTACTTCATAGTGGAGACCTCAATTTTAGTTTTAGCGGACTTAAAACAGCTGTGCTTAATTTGGTGCGCGCACAAACATTACTCACAGATCATATTAAAGCTGATATCGCATGTTCTTTTCAATTAGCCATTACTGAAGTGTTAACTAAAAAATGTCTCATGGCGCTTGATCAAACTCATCTCACATCATTAGTGGTATCAGGTGGCGTGGGTGCAAATAAACAATTACGTCAATCACTTCAAGAAAATTTATCGCAAAAAAATTATAGTGTGTTTTTTCCACGTTTAGAATTTTGTACTGATAACGGTGCAATGATTGCATTTGCAGGCGCAATGCGACTCGATAATTCTTTGAAACATGATCTGAGTTTTAAAGTTAAACCAAGATGGCAACTTGCTTAAAAATTATTTTTTATCTTTAAAGCTTGATTCAGTCCCTGCAATTAAACGTTTAATATTTTCAAGATGTCGAAGAATTAAAATGAGCGCGATGATCGATGTTGCGATCAGTGCATAAAAATCAATGACATAAAAAAATCCGAGTACGGGTGATAATGCACCTGCAATAATCGAGGCAAGTGAAGAATAGCGCCAAATTAAAAATACACTTAGCCAAATTAAAAATACCGTCAATCCCATAGCCCACGAAAACATAAATAAAATACCTGCCGCTGTGGCCACACCTTTACCACCTTTAAAATGATAGTACATAGGGAAGATATGCCCCATAAGTGTTGCTATTGCGATGATGGCTACCATAAGAGGTGAAAAACCAAAGTATTGTGCTAAACCTACAGTCAACACTCCTTTTAAAGCATCGCCTAGTAGGGTAAATAACGCAGCCCATTTTTTACCGGCACGTAATACATTGGTTGCACCTGGGTTTTTAGAGCCTACGGTTCTTGGGTCGGGCAGTGAAAAAAATTGGCTGATTAAAATGCCAAATGAAATAGCTCCAATAAGATAACTTAAAAAAATGTAAATCACGTTCATCATTCGAAAATCACTTTATAATAAAAAATCTATTTTACAATTGTTCGAGCATTAATCTTAATAAAGAAACATACATTTCATGGCTACTCCACTTATTTTTATCAAAGAAATGAAAGTTGAAACTGTCATCGGTGTTTCAGATTGGGAGCGCGCATTACCACAAACACTTATCATCGATCTTGAGATGGCATTAAATAGTCATCAATCACTGACTTCTGACCTTATAAAAGATACGATTGATTATGCTGTTGTTGCAGATCGTATACGTTCCATCACATCCAATCATACGTTTAAATTGCTTGAACCTTTAGCTCATCTTATTTTAGAAACATTAGAAAAAGAATTTCATACTCCTTGGATGAAACTCACAATTTCAAAACCTTATATTCTTCAAGAAGTGAAAACCGTAGGTGTAGTATTCGAAAAAGGTATGCGTACTTAACCTCTTGGGTGATGTGTCTCATGCAGTTTCTTTAAACGTTCACGAGCCACATGCGTATAAATTTGTGTAGTTGAAATATCTGCGTGTCCTAATAGCATTTGTACCACACGTAAATCGGCACCATGATTAAGAAGGTGTGTTGCAAAAGCGTGTCGCAATACATGAGGCGATAATGTTTTTTGAATACCCGCAATCACAGCATAGCGTTTAATCAAATGCCAAAAAGATTGTCTCGTCATCAACTCACCTCGTTGTGTGACAAATAAATCATCCGATACATTTTGATTGAGAATCAATGGTCTTGCTTCTTTTAAATAGCGATCAATCCACTCCACTGCAATTTCACCCAAAGGGACAAGTCTTGTTTTATTTCCCTTACCTGTCACACGAATCACACCATCACTTAAACTCACTTCGGTCACACGTAAACTAATCAGTTCAGTGACACGTAAACCACAAGCATAAAGAAGTTCTAGCATGGCGCGATCACGTAAACCTAAGGTCGTTTCAATTCTAGGCGCTTTCAGAAGTGACTCGACATCACTTTCATTCAAACTTTTAGGTAATGACTTTGGTAACTTAGGCGCTTCAATATGCAACGTTGGATCTTCTTTAATGCGAAACTCTCTTAAGTGATAACGATAAAAACGTCTTAAGGTAGCAATCAATCTTGAAATACTTCTAGCTTTAATATGACTAAATTTATTTGCAAGATACGCTTGAATGTCACCTTGATCGGCATTCAGTAATATTTTATTTAAATCTGCATTTAAAAATTGTGAGAATTGCATTAAATCAAAACGATAACTTTCCAATGTATTTTTTGATAAGCCATCTTCAAGCCATAAATGATCAATGAATTGATCAATAACTTGTTTTTCATCGTCTGAAATGACAATAGGAATTCGTGCTGAAGTTACCATGATTGAATGTTGAAGTATCTATGTAATCTCATAACAAAAAGATTAGCACAATTAAAAAAGCCCCGCTTAAGCGAGGCTTTTTTAATTTATTCAGCTGCCTGATCAGGAGCCTCTTTTGGAGGAGCCTCAGGAGCTTTCGCTACCTTAGCTGCCTTAGGTGCTTCTTCTTTTGGGATGTCTTGAATAATTTCTTTTTCACGTGCATCTAATTTTTCACGGATACGTGCAGATTTACCTGAACGTTCACGCAAGTAATAAAGTTTTGCACGACGCACATCACCGCGACGTTTTAATTCAATCGATGCGATGAGCGGAGAATAAGTTTGAAATGTACGTTCCACACCTTCGCCTGATGAAATCTTACGAACTGTGAATGCTGAATTTAAGCCGCGATTTCTTTTTGAAATAACAACGCCTTCATAAAGCTGTACACGTTTTCTTGTACCTTCGACTACGTTTACACCCACTACGACTGTGTCGCCTGGTGCAAAGTTAGGGATGGTTTTACCTAAGCGAGCAATTTCTTCTTGCTCTAATAATTGAATAATATCTGCCATAATTCGTTCCTTTTAGTTATTCGGAGTCTTGTACCTGCTTATCAATCTCTTGAAGCAGCCGAGTCTCTTCTTTAGTCAACAGCCTTGCGGCCCATAAATCAGGTCTTTTGACCTTAGTTAACGCTAGCGATTGCTGTAATCGCCAGGCGCTAATTCTAGCATGGTTACCCGACAATAATACATCCGGCACCTTGGATCCTTCATACACTTCAGGTCTCGTATAATGAGGGCAATCTAACAAGCCATTCACAAACGAATCCTCAATGGCAGAATTGTCATCACCTAAAACACCTGGTAATTGTCTAATAATCGCATCCATCAAGACCATAGTAGGTAATTCGCCGCCGCTTAATACGTAGTCGCCGATAGAAATTTCTTCATCGATGCTACTTTCAATCAATCGTTCATCAACACCTTCATAACGACTCGCTAAAAAAATGAGCCCTGAAGCTTTCGATAATTCAATCACTTTGTCATGCGTGAGTGGCAATCCTCTTGGAGATAAATGAATCACTCGCGTATCACGAATACCTTTTTCTATCTGCGCTTTTTTAGCAGCTTCAATAGCCTTTTTTAAAGGCTCAATCATCATCAGCATGCCAGGACCGCCGCCATATGGCCTATCATCAACAGTTCGATGTGGGTCGCTTGTAAAATCCCTTGGATTCCATAGCGTTAAATCCACAAACGCTTCATTAAAAGCGCGTGATGTAATACCAAAATTCTTCAATGCATCAAACATCTCAGGAAAAAGTGTGACGACATCAAAAGACAAAGGCTTCATTTAAAAATCCTTATCCCAATCAACACTAATTTCTTTTTTTTCCATATCTACATGCAAAATCACATGCGAGATAAAAGGGACTAGATATTCTTTATCGCCTTTTACCACTAAGACGTCGTTCGCACCTGTTTCAAGAAAGGTTTGCACCACGCCTAAATTATCTTTGTCCTGGTTGACGACGGTATGTCCAATCAAATCATTCCAGTAATACTCACCTTTTTCTAAGACAGGCAATTCTTCTTTAGGCACCAAAATTGTTTTATTTTTTAAACCAAATGCCGCGTCTCTATCATCAATATTCAGAAGTTTAGCGACAATTGTATTGCCGTGAATTTTTGATGTTTCGATCGTGTAGCTGATAGATGATTTCTCATCCCCAATCCACCACGCTTTTTTATCTAACAGATGATTTAAATTTATCGTGAGGGGCTGGATCTTAATCCAACCTTTGATACCATATGGCCCGCTAATACGTGCCATGATAAATTTTTCAGTACTGCTCATATCACTTGTATCAACAAGTGAATCAAAACATTAAACGCTTTCAGCAGGTGGCTCAGTTGCCTCAACTGGTGCTGCTTCTGTTTCTGCTGGTGCTATTTCTTCGGGTGCTGATTCTGCCGGAGCTATTTCTGCAGCTACTGCTTCTACCGGAGCTGTCTCCACAGGTGCTGTTTCTGCGGGTGTTGCCTCAGGAGCGAGCGCTGCCACTTGTTCAGCCGCTTTAGCTTTTTCTTCGGTTTCTTTTGCTTCCATCGCTGCTTTTAATTCTTCTGCTTTTTTAGCAGCTTCTTTTGCTTTACGAGCTTCAACTTTATCCATATCTTTTTTCTTTAATGCAACGATCGCTTCTGGACCTTTTGCATGAAGTTTAACAAGGCGATTCACTGAATCTGAGAGAAGTGCACCATGACCTTTCCAATGTGTCACACGTTCGTTATCAATACGAAGTGCTTCAGTACCTAATTTAGCCATTGGATTATAAAAACCAATACGCTCAATAAAACGTCCGTCGCGGCGATTTCTTGAATCTGCCACTACTACATTGTAAAAAGGGGTCTTTTTTGAACCGCCTCTAGAAAGTCGAATAATTACCATAATTTACACTCTTCAATTAGTTAAAAATTTTCTTAAGAAAGGGGCGGATTTTACGCTATTTTTG
>SHXT01000011.1 GCA_009693175.1 Candidatus Methylopumilus sp. | reverse complement strand
GATTTTCCATCCGCATGAATCACTCGTCTCAGAATAAGCTCTGCATTCTCAGACTCAAGCTCGTTATGTTGTAACCAATCGATAGCTTCTTTATTATTTTGAATATCAAAAATAGCACTGATATCTGCTCTATCTTGATTAAGCCTGACAACGCCGCCTTCATTTCTCTGTCCTAGCGCCAAAGAAAGTGCATCAATAAGAATAGATTTTCCAGCGCCTGTCTCGCCTGTGAGCGCTGAAAATCCTGATTGAAAATCTAAACTCATTTTATCAACAATGACAAAATCAAGGATAGATAAGTTAAGTAACATAGCTCTAAATTAACCCCAGTTTAATTTTTTTCTAAGCATCTCAAAGTAGCAATAATCTTTAGGATGTAAGAGTGTGATCATTTTTTCTGCACTTTTAATTTCAACACGATCATGAAGCTCGAGCGGCACTTTCAGTTGTCCGTCGACACTTAAATAAGACTCATCCATATCAACCACATCAATCTCGATTACACTCTTGCTACTTACCGCAATCGGTCGATTACTTAAAGTATGCGGACTAATCGGCACAATTGATATGGCTTCTAGTTCAGGATGAAGAATCGGTCCACCTGCAGAAAGCGCATAAGCCGTTGTGCCTGTGGGTGTAGTTATCACAAGACCATCTGATCGCTGTTTATGCAAAAACCTGCCATTGATTGATACTTTTAATTCGATTAAGCGTGAACCACTTCGAACCACAACGTCATTAAGGGCTAAGGACTCGTGAATACATTTGGAGCCTCTAAAGATTTTAGAATTTAAAAGCATCCTCTTGTCTTTATAGGATGATCCAACAAAAATCTCATCGATAGATTCAAGCATATTGCTTGTATTTAAGTCCGCTAAGAACCCAAAACGTCCTTGATTAATTCCTATTAAAGGAATGTCAAAATTTACAAGAGCCCTTGCAACACCAAGCATGGTGCCGTCACCGCCAACTACAATCGCAAGATCGGCTTCTTTGCCAACGTCTTCTAGATCAATCGATTTAAATGCTTCAAATTTTCCGGAATGATGTGTTTTAGATTCAATAAAGATATTGATCTTTTTTTGAGTTAAATGTTGAGCTAACTCTAAAAGCTGAGATTGGATACCAGTAGAATCGCTTCCACTGGCGTATTTTCCAATAATGACAATTGTTTTAAAGAGACTTTCCATAATTGAATTAAAGCATACTTAAGACGAAAGAATATATAGCAATTTAATAAAGAAAAACTTAGTATATAAGCATTCATTTACAAAAGTACTACATGTTAGAATGGCTTATTACACCCTAGAACCTTGTGCTTTGCAGACTATTTTAAAGCATATCAATCTTACAATAAAAATTCTATTTCATTATGTTAGATAAGCGCGCCCAAATTCTCCTAAAAACCCTCATTGAACAACATATTAACGATGGTCAGCCTGTAGGATCAAGAACGCTTTCTCAGTCATCTGGTCTCGACTTAAGCCCTGCATCTATTCGAAATACTATGAAGGATCTCGAAGATCTTGGTTTTATTACAAGTCCACATACTTCGGCTGGCAGAATACCTACACAAATGGGTTATAGGCTTTTTGTAGATTCACTGCTTACCGTCAAACCATTAGATAATAAAATTGTAGCCTCATTACAAATTCAAATGAACGTGGGTGATAGCAAACAACTTATTAACATTGCAGCAAATATTTTATCAACACTCACCCAATTCGCAGGTGTGGTATTAATTCCTAAAGTTAAAAAAACGACTTTTAAGCATTTGGAATTTATTGGCTTATCTGAGAAAAAGATACTTGTAATTATCGTGACCAATGATGGCAATGTTCAAAATAGAGTCGTGGTAACTGAAAAAAACTATTGTGCTGATGATTTAATTGAAGCAGCTAATTATTTTAATCATAACTTTAGCGGCAATACTTTTTCGAAAGTAAAAGATACTTTGGTAGATGAATTATCAAGAATGCATACCGATATGATTAAACTTATGACCGCTGCAATTGAAGTCGGTAATGATGTTATTCAGCCAGAAAATGAATCTATCGTGATTACAGGCCAAAGAAATCTTATTCAATCTGAGGAGCTAGCAAAAAATATATCTAGCCTTAGAAAGATTTTTGAAGTCTTTGAAAAACGCACAGCACTGATGAAGCTTCTTGATGCTAGTCAAAAAGCCGATGGTATTCAAATCTTCATTGGCAATGAATCCGGCTACTCATCACTTGATGAGTGCAGTCTTATCACATCGCCTTATCAAACAGATAATGAGATCGTGGGAACTTTAGGCGTGATAGGCCCAAAAAGAATGGCCTATGAAAGAATTATTCCAATTGTCGATATCACAGCAAAACTTCTTTCTAATGCACTGAGTCAACATTAAATGAATTACTTTATTAAAGAACCTAATTACCAACATGGCGATGCGCCAAAGATTGGTATCATCCTTGCAAATTTAGGTACGCCCGATTCTTTAAGTACGCATGCCGTAAGAAAATATTTGCAACAATTTCTTATGGATCGAAGAGTGGTTGAAGTGCCACGGTTTATCTGGTGCTGGATACTTTATTTCATCATTCTTGTATTAAGGCCTAGAAGTTCGGCAAAAAAATATGCAAAAGTTTGGACAAAAAAAGGTTCACCACTTTTAGTAAATGCAATGAATCAAACAAAAGTATTAGCAACAAAAATTAAAAAAACAGTGCCGCAGCCTATTGAGGTTGCATTAGGTATGTCTTACGGCAATCCCTCGATGAAAAATGCAGTTTTAAAATTAAAAGAAAAAAATTGCACTAAGATTTTATTGATGCCCCTTTATCCTCAATATGCCGCCTCATCGAGCGCTTCAGCAATGGATGCTTTATGGCGCGTTTTTCTTAAAATGAGAAATGTCCCCGCTGTTAGAACAATTAGAAATTATCATGATCATCCTCTTTATATAAACGCACTCAAAAATTCTGTCATTCAATTTTGGAAAAAAAATGAAAAACCTACAAAATTAGTCATAAGCTTTCATGGCATTCCAAAAAAATCATTGATACAAGGCGATCCATACCATTGTGAATGTTACAAAACGGCACGTTTACTTGCTGAAGCTTTAAAGCTAAAAGAGAGTGAATATATAGTGTCTTTCCAATCGCGCTTTGGAAGAGCTGAATGGTTAAAACCTTATTACGCTGAAATCATGGCTAATTTAGGAAAAAAATATGAAAAGAATGTCCATGTAATTTGTCCAGGCTTTTCAAGCGACTGTCTAGAAACGCTTGAAGAAATTAACATTGAAGGTAGGCATATTTTTTTAAGTCATGGTGGCAAAAGCTTTAGTTATATACCAGCGCTTAACGACAACCCAGATTGGATCAATGCGATGCAAGGTATAATTCTAGAAAATTTGCAAGGTTGGGTCGATAAAGATTGGACAGAAAAAAAAGAAGCTCAGCGTTTATTAATTACTAAAAAAAGAGCTGCGACGATAGAGAAAAAACAATCTTAATTATTTAAAGATAATACTTTATTATGATAATACTTACAGGTGGTGCCGGCATGATCGGAAGTGTGATTGCTTGGCATCTTAATACCATTCTTGATCGTAAAGACATCATCATTGTTGATGACATTCAGCATCCTGATCAATGGAACAATCTAAGCAAACGAACATATATTGATTATCTCGATAAGGACGACCTCTTTTCTTGGCTTCAGAAAAAGCATGGAATTGAAGCTATTATTCATATGGGTGCGATTAGCACTTCAACAGAAACAGATTTTAATAAACTCCTGAATAACAATATTCGTTATAGTCAAAATTTATGGCGCTATTCAAGCGATCATAACATTCCATTTCTTTATGCAAGTTCTGCAGCAACTTATGGCAGCGGAGAATTTGGTTACGATGACAATGAATCAACACTCAATCAACTAAGACCTCTTAATGCATATGGTTATTCAAAACAATTTTTTGATCAGTGGGTGATTCAGCAGGTGCTCATGAAAGAAAAAACACCTCCACAATGGTGTGGATTCAAATTTTTTAATGTGTATGGGCCGAATGAATATCATAAAAATAGAATGGCAAGTGTTGTGTTCCATGCATTTAATCAGCTTAAAAAAGAAGGTAAAATTAGACTTTTCAAGAGTGATCACACTGATTATGAAGATGGTATGCAATTACGAGATTTTGTCTATGTAAAAGACGCGGCAGCGGTAGTCTTACATTTCTTAAGTCATAAAGAATACTCGGGTATTTATAATGTCGGCACAGGAAAAGCGTCAAGCTTTAAAGCGCTTGCAGAGTTTCTCGTCAAAAGTGTAGAAGGCAATCTTGATGCTATTAAATATATTGATATGCCGGACGATCTTAAGGGAAAATACCAATACTTCACCGAAGCTAATATTAAAAAGTTAAAAGATATTGGATATACAAAATCTTTTCAGACTATTGAAGAAGGTGTGAAAGATTACACAATCAATTATTTAATGAAAAAGGATGCATTTGCATGAGTACAAATAGTCAACAAAAAATACAAGCCATCTTTCAAAGCCATCAAGATACGATTCAAAAATTAGTCTCTATCATTCCTCATATTATTGAAGTAGCGGATTTAATTAAAATGACTCTAAGTTCAGGAGGTAAGGTTCTTCTTTTTGGTAATGGTGGTAGTGCTTCAGATTGCCAACATATTGCGGCAGAAATTGTAGGTCGGTTTGTGAAAGAGCGTAAAAGCCTCCCTGCTATTGCTTTAACTACTGACACATCAATTATTACCGCAGTTGCAAATGATTATGGCTACGAACATATTTTTTCAAGGCAAATAGAAGCGTTATGCTTAAAAAATGACGTGGTAATTGGTATCTCTACATCAGGTAATAGCAAAAACGTAATCAAAGGCTTAGAAAAAGCAAACTCATTAGGTGCGATTACAGTTGGATTAACGGGTGGTGATGGCGGGTTAATTAAAAAAATATCAAATCACAGTATCGTTGTGGATTCAAATGAAACTGCAAGAATTCAAGAGGCTCATATTCTTATTGGGCATACGCTTTGTGAATTAATTGAAGAGAATCTTTAGCTTATGAAAGATATTGATATTATTAAGAATAAATTTAATGCGCATCATCAATGGGCATTGGTGATCGGTGATCTGATGTTGGATCGTTATCTCATTGGAAATGTCTCAAGAATATCACCCGAAGCCCCTGTGCCTGTTGTGAAGCTTAAAGAATCATTCGACCGTATCGGTGGGTCCGGCAATGTGGCAGCGAACTTATCACTACTCGGAATTAAAACTATCTTAGCGGGCCAAATCGGAAATGATAACGAAGGGAAAAAATTATTCAATATCCTTAAAAAGAATCGCATTGGTGTAGACGGCATCGTTAAAGATGAAAATCCAACAACAACAAAAACACGCATTATTGGTGAACATCAACAAATGATGAGGATCGACCAAGAAGCGACAGATGATCTTATTGAACCTTCTGCACTTATTAAAAGAATCACTACGCTTATTCATAAAAAACCGGCCATAGTCATATTGTCTGACTATGCAAAAGGCGTTTTAAGTGAAGCGCTATGTCAACACGTCATTAAACTAGCAAAGTCAAAAAAAATACCTGTGCTAGTAGATCCTAAAGGTATTAATTACAGCAAATATAAAAATGCCACAGCAATTACGCCAAATAAAAAAGAAGTGATCGAGGCTTGCCATATTCATGTGACAAAAAATACTAACTTCTTAACGCCTCTACTAAAATTAAAAAAAATACTTAACCTGCAATTCATTGCAATGACAAAAGGTGAAGAAGGTATTGATTTAATTCAAGGTAACTCAATTAAAAATTTACCTGCTATTAATCAACAACAGGTCTTCGATGTCTCGGGGGCCGGCGATACTGTGATCGCTACTCTTGCAGCATGTATGATGGCTAAAATGCCTATTGAGACTTCACTTAATATTGCAAACGTTGCAGCAGGCATTGTGATTGGTAAATTAGGTACAATTCCAATTACTCTTCAAGATCTTGTTAAGACTTTAAGCTCTCAACATTCTGATCAAGTTAAAAAAATTCATACCCTTGCGAGCCTTATGGATCAAATTACTATTTGGAAAAAACAAAAAAAGAAAATTGTATTTACCAATGGTTGCTTCGATATTCTTCATGCAGGTCATGTAGCATATTTAGAGAAAGCAAAAAAATTAGGTGATGTGCTTGTCTTGGCACTCAATAGTGACTTATCCGTTACTCGACTAAAAGGTAAGTTAAGACCCATCATTCACGAAGAAGATCGAGCAAGAGTGCTTTCAGGTCTTACTTCTGTAGATAGTATTATTATTTTTAACGAAACTACACCTCTTCATTTAATTAAAAAAATTCAGCCTGATATTTTAGTCAAAGGTAGTGACTATAAAAAAAATCAAGTTGTGGGTCATCAAGAATTAAAGAAATGGAATGGTAAAGTTGAGCTAGTCTCGATAGTTCCTGGCAGAAGTACAAGTGCCATTATTAGAAAAATCTCTTAGATTTTGAATCCTAAAAAAATTCTTATCATTGGACCATCATGGCTTGGCGACATGGTCATCGCACAAAAGCTTTTTAAAGCTATTAAAGAAACATATCCTGCTTATGAGCTTCACGTAGCCTCTCCAGCATGGACGATACCGCTAGTATCTAGAATGCCTGAAGTAAATAAGTCGATTCCACTCCCTTTTTCACACGGTGAACTCAATTTTTTAAAACGCTACCAATTAGGAAAAGCATTAAGATTAGAAAATTACGCTCAGGCTATTGTCTTAACAAATTCATTTAAATCCGCACTAATACCATTTTTTGCTCGAATCCCTAGGCGTACTGGTTTTTTAGGAGAGATGCGTTTTGGTCTTATCAATGATCGTATTCCTAAAGATTCAAGACTCTATCGAACTGTCGATCAATTTTTAGCGTTCGCGCCTAAAATAAAAAATACTAAACCTAATTTATCGACCTATCTCATCTCGAAACCTAATCAAGCAAAAACACTTCTTAAAAATAAATTAAAAGCATCGGATAAATTATTAGGTATTGCTCCTGGCGCTGATTATGGTGAAGCTAAAAGATGGCCTATTGAATACTTTGCTGAAGTTGCAAATCAAGCTATAAAAAAAGGGTGGCAAGTAATTTCATTAGGATCGTTGAACGATGCAGATCTTGGTAAAACTTTAGATCAATTAACAAGAAATAAAGTCATTAATTTTATTGGAAAAACAAAACTTGAAGAAGTAATTGATGTGATAAGCAGATGTGAATCATTCTTAAGCAATGATTCTGGATTAATGCACATAGCAGCTAGTCTGGGTATTAAACAAGTGGCAATTTTTGGCTCATCTGATCCTAAAAAGACACCTCCTTTAAGTCGACATGCAAAAATTGCTTATCTTGATCTTAGTTGCAGCCCATGCTTTAAAAGGACTTGTCCACTCCAACACACCAATTGCTTAAAAAATATTAAGCCGAGTGAGATTGTTACAAAACTGATTTAATTTTATATATGATTTAAATCATCTAGCTTTTTATATACCTCAATTTTATTTGTTTCACAAAAACTTTTCCATTCTAAAAAATTTGTCCAGTCACTTAAAAAAATAAAATCTAAATTATTTTTTTCTGCAACTTGATAATCATATTTAGAGTCGCCAATAAATAGCGCTGGTGCATGCCCTGTTTGTTTTTTAAGTTCACGCGCCACAATCTCTTCTTTGGAGTCCGGACTTCCAAAAATACCTACATCGAAATATTTTAATAATGATTTTCTCGTAAATAATCGATTAATCTCTTCCTGATCACCTCCCGATACAATCATCCAATTTGTATATTTGCTTTTTGTTCTTAATTCATCAAGACCTTTAGCAATTTCACAATTTTCTAAAAGTCTCTCAACTTCAAAGTTTAATCTCGTCAAGAGATGATTCATCGATGATTCATCTACTTTTTTATGGAGAATAGTTACTAAAAAATAAGCAAATTTAATATTTCTAGAGATGCCAGTATATTCAATATGGTGTTTAACTAATTTCATCGCATCTTCTTCAGAAGCTCCGAACTCTAATGCAGTTAATCGATAAGCTTCTATCTTTAAAAAGTTTGAATTTAAAACAACGCCATCACAATCAAATAGGATTGTCTTATATTGAGAAATAGGGAGCATTACTTTTGGATAATACTAAGGACGCTGAATCGCGCTTGCTTCTTTTGCTAGCTTTGTAATTTCAACCCAATTTTTATTTGCAACAAGCTCTTTAGGGGTAAGCCATGTGCCTCCACATACAGGTACATTAGATAAACTTAAAAAATCTGATGCTGACTGAACTGTCACACCACCTGTTGGACAAAATTTAACATCTGAGAATGGACCTGCAAATCCTTTTAAAAGATTAATTCCCCCTACTGCAACAGCTGGGAAAAGTTTTAAGAAATAATAGCCATCATTGTTTGCTATCATCACTTCACTACCTGTTGAAACGCCAGGCAACAAAGGTAATCCAATATCTAAGCAATGTTTTCCAATTTCACTTGTATACCCTGGACTCACAGCAAATTGACAGCCAATTAATTTTGCAGCTGAAGCATCCGCTTTAGTTCTTACTGTTCCCGCTCCTAAAATAGCTTCGGGAAGATGCTTAATAATTCTATCCATTGCCTCAATCGCACACGAGGTTCTTAAAGTAATTTCTAAAACTTTAATACCACCTTCAAGTAAAGCTTCTGCCATAGGCACTGCATCTTCAATTTTGTCGATTACGATCACCGGTATTACGGGCCCATAATTTGCGAGATCTAATGTTTTCATATCATCCTTATATTATTAAAGCCAAGTGATTGCGCCCTCTTCAGCAGACATCACATTTTTTCTCATTCCAGAAAATAATTCGCGCCCTATATCGTGCAAATTATTACTTTTAAGCTTTTCTGAAAGGGTTTCATTTTTTCTTTCATACCAAGTATCTTCATCAACCAATACATTTAAAGTACCTACCAATGCATTCAATCGAATCATGTCACCATTGCGAATTTTTCCAATGGGTCCATTTGCAGAAGCTTCCGGGCTTAAATGTATAGCTGCTGGAATTTTTCCAGATGCTCCGCTCATTCTTCCATCGGTAACAATAGCTACTTTAAATCCTTTGTTTTGAAGAACTGCGAGAGGTGGTGTGAGTTTATGAAGTTCTGGCATACCATTCGCTTTAGGTCCTTGAAATCTGACAACTGCTACAAAATCTTTTTCAAGTTCGCCTCGATCGAATGCGCTCAGCAACTCTTCTTGTGTGTCAAAAATAACTGCGGGCGCTTCTATAATATAACGATCCTCAGGGACAGCAGATATCTTGATAACAGAGCGTCCGAGATTGCCTTTTAAAAGTTTGAGGCCACCTGATTCATTAAACGGATGGTCAGCGTTTCTCACAATTGTTTCATCGCCACTCTTTTTAGGAATATCTTTCCAAATTAATTTACCATTTTCTTTAGATGGTTTTTTTGTATACTCTTTTAACCCACCATCACTCACAGTCATAACTTCTGGGTACATGCATCCCGTATCAATGAGCTCACGAATCACAAAACCCGGACCACCTGCAGCTTGAAATTCATTCACATCAGCTTTTCCATTCGGATAAATACTTGCTAACAGGGGTGTTGTATTTGCAAGATCATGGAAGTCACTCCAATCAATAATAATTCCAGCAGCTCTTGCAATAGCAACCCAATGTATTAAATGATTTGTAGATCCACCAGTCGCTAATAACGCCACCATAGCATTGACAATAACTCGCTCATCTATCAATTTACCAATAGGTTTATTTTTTTTATTTTTAATAATATTCAAAAGAGACCTTACTGATTCACGTGTAATTTCTTCCCGAATATCTTCATGAGGATGGATGAATGCTGCACCTGGTACATGAAGTCCCATAGCCTCCATGAGCATTTGATTGCTATTAGCTGTGCCATAAAATGTGCAAGTACCTTCTCCGTGATAAGCCGCTGATTCAGAGGCTAATAACTCTTCTCTACCAATTAATCCTTGGGCATATTTTTCACGCACTTTAGATTTTGAAGTGTTATCAATACCGGTCGACATGGGCCCAGCAGGAACAAATATGGTGGGGAGATGTCCAAAATGAAGGGCGCCAATCAATAATCCTGGAACAATCTTGTCGCAAATTCCCAGCATAAGTGCGCCATCAAACATATCATGTGACAATCCAATTGCTGTAGACATTGCAATCGTATCTCTAGAAAATAAGCTTAATTCCATGCCCGGCTCTCCCTGCGTAATACCGTCACACATAGCAGGAACGCCACCAGCTACTTGAGCCGTTGCATCACATTTATTTGCCTCATCGCGAATGATCGATGGATATTTCTCGTAAGGCTTATGCGCTGAAAGCATATCGTTATAAGCTGAAACAATCGCAATATTCGGTTTTTTTTCACTGACAATTCTAAACTTATCATTTTTAGGAAGGGCTGCAATCGCATGTGCAACGTTTGCGCAACCCAAGCGATCTGCTCCGCGCTGCCTTTGAAGCGTTGCGTCTATACGAGCTAAATAGGCAATTCTAGTTGGCCTACTTTTTTCTTTAATTTTCTCGGTAATTTCAACTATGGAATGTTTCATTAAATTAATTCATTATGGTAAGTGAATAAAAATTTCTCTCTATGACAGATTATCCTAGAAACACTCTCTAAGCGTCAAACAATTAAATATCATTTAATTATATAAATCATCTATGGGCATTGATTTATATGCGAAAATTAACTATATGGTTCGTATACTTATCATTAAAACATCCTCGCTTGGGGATATTATCCACTGTCTACCTGTTGTTAATGATATTAAATTTTTTGTACCCGACAGTTCCATTGATTGGCTTGTAGAAGACTCTTTTGCAGATGTACTAAAACTTCACCCAGATATTAATTCAGTTATCACCATCTCTCTTAGATCGTGGAAAAAAAATCTTAGAAAAAAAGAAACGTGGATTAGACTTTATAAAGCAATTAAAGCTATTCGTCAAAATTATTACGATATTATTATTGATTTTCAAGGTCTTTTAAAAAGTGCTTTTTTTACTTTATTCACTCGTGGAGATATTCATGGTTTTGACAAAGCTTCTATTCGTGAATCAGCCGCATCTTATTTTTATAGATTCACACATACTGTCTCAAAAAATATTCATGCAGTTGTTAGGAACAGAGAACTTGCATCTAAATGCTTTGAATATGAATTATCAGACCAGCCAGCTCATTTTGGATTAGAGATATATAACATTAGCAACTTTAATCTGTCTGAACGCTACGTAGTTCTTATTCATGGATCCAGTAAAAAATCAAAACAATGGCCCATTGAAAGCTGGTTTAAAATCATTCAATTCTTTAATCGTCAAGACTTAAGAGTCTTATTGCCGTGGGGGAATCTTGAAGAATATAAAATATGTAAAATACTACGAAAAGACTCAAATAATTGTTTAGTACTTCCTAAGCTAAATATTAATAATCTAGCCAATATTATTGCAGGTGCTAAATGTGCAATTGGTGTTGATTCAGGACTTACCCATCTCGCTAATGCCGAAGGTATCCCCACAATAGGCCTTTATATGGATAGCAATCCTTACCTTAATGGCGTTTATCCTAATGTCAAAATACCATCGGTTAATATTGGAGAAATTGGCGAGCTACCTACTGTCGAATCTGTAATCGCTCAAATAGAATTAATTATTTAATCCAGATCCCTTGAAATTTAATATTCCGCCCCCAAATTTGTTTTAACTCAAAAGATTTCTAAGGATTTATAAGGCAATACTATGAATGCAGAAGATGAAAATAATCAACCGCTTGATGAAACAGAAAATAATACTGATCAATCTTCAATTAACTCAGATGACCAGATAAAGCTTCTTGAAGAAAAATTAGCTGATGCGGAGGCACAAGTGCTTTATGTAAAAGCCGAAGGCGAAAACATCAAAAAACGCTCTATCGAAGACATTGATAAAGCAAGGAAATTTGCATTAGAAAAATTTAGTAGCGAATTACTTTCTGTCAAAGATAGTCTTGATGCGGCGCTCAGCATTGAAAATGCAAATCTAGAAAGTTATAAAAATGGTATTGAACTCACACAAAAACAACTGATAAATATATTTGAGAAATTTGGTATTCAGGAAATTAAAGCATTAGGTGAAGAATTTGATCCCAACCAACACCAAGCAATCAGCATGACTGAGTCTGATGAGGAGCCAAATAAAATTTTAACGGTGCTTCAAAAAGGCTACTTATTGAACGAGAGGGTCATAAGACCTGCTTTAGTTACCGTTTCAAAAACAAAAACTACATAAGCTCTTGAAATATTCAAGATCGTCCCAATTGTAGATGTATCAAATTAAACAGATTTTTAAGGAAAAAAAATGGCTAAAATTATTGGTATTGACTTAGGAACAACGAACTCCTGCGTAGCTATCATGGAGGGTGGAAAACCTAAAGTGATCGAAAATGCAGAAGGCGCTAGAACTACCCCTTCAATCATTGCTTACCAAGATGATGGCGAAATTCTTGTAGGCGCTCCAGCGAAAAGACAAGCGGTTACAAATCCAAAAAATACTTTATTTGCTGTGAAGCGTTTAATTGGTCGTCGTTTTGAAGAAAAAGAAGTTCAAAAAGACATTAGTTTAATGCCATATCAAATTTCAAAAGCCGATAATGGCGACGCTTGGATAACAGTACGCGATCAAAAAATGGCACCCCCACAAATTTCAGCAGAAGTTTTAAGAAAAATGAAAAAAACTGCTGAAGATTATTTAGGGGAAGAAGTCACAGAAGCAGTGATTACAGTTCCTGCTTATTTTAATGATAGTCAAAGACAAGCAACAAAAGATGCGGGGCGTATTGCAGGTCTTGAAGTAAAAAGAATCATTAATGAGCCTACTGCAGCAGCGCTTGCTTTTGGTCTAGATAAACAGGAAGGTGATCGCAAGATCGCAGTTTACGATCTTGGTGGTGGTACATTTGACGTGTCTATTATCGAAATCTCTTCTGTAGATGGCGAACACCAGTTCGAAGTCTTATCAACAAACGGTGATACATTTTTGGGTGGTGAAGACTTTGATAATCGCTTAATTGATTTCTTAGCAGATGAATTTAAAAAAGAAAATGGTCTTGATTTAAGAAAAGATTTACTTGCAAAACAACGTCTCAAAGAAGCTGCGGAAAAAGCAAAAATTGAGCTTTCAGGTAGCCAACAAACTGAAGTTAATTTACCTTACATTACAGCTGATGCAAGCGGCCCAAAACATCTTGTAGTGAAAATCACACGTGCAAAATTTGAATCACTTGTAGATGACCTCATCGAAAGAACAATTGAGCCTTGTAAAATTGCTATGAAAGATGCGGGTGTTTCTGGAAGTGATATATCAGACATTATTCTTGTTGGCGGTCAAAGTCGGATGCCAAAAGTACAAGATAAAGTAAAGGATATTTTTGGTAAAGAAGCTAGAAAAGACGTTAATCCAGATGAAGCAGTAGCTGTAGGTGCTGCAATTCAAGCTGGCGTTCTTCAGGGTGATGTTAAAGACGTATTACTTCTTGATGTAAGTCCATTGAGTTTAGGTATTGAAACACTTGGTGGCGTCATGACAAAACTAATTAAGAAAAATACAACAATACCAACTAAAGCATCTCAAGTATTCTCTACTGCTGAAGACAATCAAAATGCTGTCACAATTCATGTGCTTCAAGGCGAGCGCGAAATTGCGTCTGGAAACAAGAGCCTAGGTCAGTTTAATCTTACAGATATACCGCCAGCTCCAAGAGGTACGCCTCAAATTGAAGTGACTTTTGATATTGATGCTAATGGTATCTTGCATGTATCTGCAAAAGATAAAGCAACGGGTAAAGAAAATAAAATTACGATTAAAGCAAATAGCGGACTTAGTGAAGAAGAAATTAAAAAAATGGAAGAAGATGCTGTTAAATATGCTGATGAAGATCGTAAAATTAGAGAACTTGTAGATGTAAAAAATTCTGCTGATGGCATGATTCATTCTGTCAAAAAATCAATCACTGAGCATGGTGATAAATTAGATGCTACAGAAAAAGAAAAAATTGAAACTTCTATAAAGGCTTTAGAAGAATCTTTAAAATCTGATAATAAAGAGGAAATTGAAGCTAAAACAAAAGAACTTATGGAAGCATCACAAAAATTAGGTGAAAAAATATACGCGGAACAGCAACCACAACAGCCTAATCAAGGCGGAGCGCCTCAAGAGGAAAAAACTGTCGATGCTGAAGTTGTTGATGCAGAATTTGAAGAAGTAAAGCAAGACAAAAAAGATAAATAATTTTTAACTATCAAAACAACATCAGAATTTATGATGTTGTTTTGTCTTCCCAAAGAATGCCATGGCGACAAAAAAAGATTATTACGAGACTCTTAGTATATCTCGTGACGCTTCAGAAGATGAAATAAAAAAATCTTATCGCAAACTAGCGATGAAATTTCATCCTGATCGCAATCCGGACAATCCCAAAGCCGAAGAAAACTTTAAAGAAGCTAAAGAGGCTTACGAAATACTTTCTGATGGTCAAAAAAGAGCAAGTTACGATCAATATGGCCATGCAGGCGTAGATTCAAGTATGGGTGGCCATGGTTCCGCAGGCTTTTCAGATTTTAATGACGCCTTTGGTGATATTTTTGGTGATATTTTCGGCGGCGGTCGAGGTGGTCAAAAATCTAATGTATACCGAGGAGCAGATCTTCGTTACAACATGGAAATTTCTCTTGAAGATGCTGCAAAAGGGACTGAAACAAAAATTCGTATTCCTGTCATGGCAGCTTGTGAGCCCTGCAAAGGATCGGGCGCTAAACCTGGCACACAACCCACTTCATGTGATACATGTCATGGCAATGGCCAAGTTAGAATGCAACAAGGCTTTTTCTCGGTACAACAAACCTGCCCCAAATGTCATGGCTCTGGAAAGGTGATTAAAGAACCATGCTCAACATGTCATGGCGCTAGTCGCGTTAAACAAAATAAAACTCTGTCCGTTAAGATACCTACAGGTGTTGATGAAGGTGATCGTATTCGACTATCAGGTGAGGGTGAATCAGGAATCAATGGCGGCCCTCCTGGAGATCTTTATGTTGTTATTCACCTTAAGAAACATGATCTATTTGAGCGTGATGGTGGGAATTTACATTGCGAAATGCCTATTAGCTTTACAATTGCAGCGCTTGGTGGCGAGATCGAAGTGCCCATACTGGATGGTCATGCAAAAATGAAGATACCACCTGAAACACAAACAGGAGCAGTATTTAGATTAAAAGGTAAGGGAATTAAGCCTCTAAGACAAAGCTTGTCTGGAGATCTTCATTGTCACGTTTCCATAGAAACACCCATCAAACTAACTGATAGACAAAAAGAATTATTAAAAGAGTTAGAAGAAATTAATCATTTGGATCGAGGCAAACATAGTCCAAAATCAAAAGGATGGCTCGATAAAATGAAAGATTTATTTGATTAATTAGTACGTGCCCGCTTGAATTAATTCAATTTTGTATCCATCTGGGTCTTCAACAAATGCAATTACTGTTGACCCGTGTTGCATAGGGCCAGCTTCACGAATGACTTTTCCACCTTTGGCTTCAATTGACTCACATGTTTTATATGCATCCTCAACTTCAATTGCAATATGTCCATAAGCATTGCCTTTGTCATATGATGTCACGCCCCAATTATAAGTAAGTTCGATAACGGCATGATCTTTTTCGTCGCCAAACCCTACAAATGCTAAAGAAAATTTTCCCTCAGGATACTCATGCTGTCTTAAAAGTTTCATACCTAATATATTTATATAGAATGCCAATGAGCTTTCAAGGTTTGTAACACGAATCATGGCATGTAAAACACGCATATTAATTTACTTTCATTAATTGAAGTCGATGATACTTAAACATAAGCGCTTTTTTAGACTCAATATATTCTGGATTAATTGGAATACAATCTACTGGGCATACCTCTTGACACTGAGGCTTATCGAAGTGCCCTACACACTCAGTACATAAATTAGGATTGATTTCGTAAATGTTAATGCCTTGATAAATTGCATTATTAGGACATTCAGGCTCGCATACATCACAATTAATACATTCGTCTGTAATCAATAATGCCATAACTAACGTCCAGTTTTTTTCATAGCTTCTTTAACAATAGGTGATACAAATTGTTCTATATTTCCACCTAACGTAGCCACTTCCTTAACTAAGCTTGAAGATAGAAAAGTAAATTGCTCTGAAGGGGTAAGAAAAAGTGTTTCAACATCTGGGTACAATTTTCTATTCATACCAGCTAATTGAAATTCATACTCAAAATCTGAAACAGCTCTTAAGCCGCGAATAACTACTCGTACATTTTGTGTTGCAACAAATTGCATAAGAAGGCCTTTAAAACCTACCACTTCTATTTCTTTATAGTCTTTAAATACCGATTTGACTAAATCAACTCTTTCATTAAAAGAAAAAAAAGATTGTTTACTGGTGTTTTCAGCAACAGCCAGAATAACTTTGTCAAAGATCTTTATGGCACGATGAGCAATATTCTCATGGCCTAATGTAATAGGATCAAAAGTTCCAGGATAAATAGCAATAGATTGGTTATTTTTGGTCATTATTTTTTAAAGCAACGAGATGATAAAAAACATTACCTGCTTTTCTTTTTTTTAAGATATTAAATGAGTCGCACTCTTTCATATCAGTTTCTGATTCAAAATATATTAGCCCATCCTTTGTTAAATGGTTAGATAATTCAGGAAATAATTTTTCTTCCCAAGCCTCATTAAAAGGTGGATCACAAAAAATAACATCAAATTTAACTGGACTACGCCGAAGAAATGTTAGGGCATCTTCACAATGAAGCTCTGCTTTATCTGCATTAAGCAAATTTTTATTTTCCTCGATCATTTTAAAAACTTGAGGTGATCTATCAACCATTGATACACTTATAGCACCTCTTGAAAGTGCTTCAAAACCGATTACTCCTGAACCTGAAAAAAGATCTAAACACATCTTGCCTGTTAAGTCCTGATCAAGCCAATTAAATAAAGTTTCTCTTACTCGATTTGGGGTAGGTCTTAGCCCAGGAGCATTGATAAAAGAAACATTTTTTCTTTTCCAAGCCCCTCCAATAATCTTGATTTTATTTTTGACAGGTTTCAAAAATTATTCGGAGCCTACAATAATAGTTGTAAGTTTATTAGGGTCAACTCTATTCTTAAAAGCTGATTTTATTTGTTCAATGGTTACTTGATTAATTTCATGTGTGTATGTATCAATGTAACTAATGGGTAATTTATAAAAAACAATCATGCTTAAATAGTCAACAATCTTCCCATTACTATCCAGCCTTAGCGGAAATCCTCCAATTAAATTTTGCTTGGCTGCAGTAAGTTCTTTTTCGGTAGGGCCTTCATCAATAAATTTTTTTATTGTCGCATTCACAATATGAAGCGCCTCTTCAGTTTGTTCTTTTTTTGTTTGCAGCCCTATTTCAAGCGGCCCCTCTGCATAAAGCGGCATCAAATAACTATAGACGCTATAAACTAAACCTTTTTTTTCTCGGACTTCTTCAGTAAGTCTAGAAACGAAACCGCCTCCGCCTAAAATGTAATTCCCCACATATAAAGAAAAATAATCATTCTGGCCCCTTTTAACTGCTGGCATACCTATAAGAATATGTGATTGTTTTGCCGGATGTTTTATTTTATTCACCCCCGCAACATTCTGATTATTAACAGCTTTGATCGTATGCACTGGTTTACCTTGAGGCAAGCCATGACTGATTGATTCACTAATCTTTTTTGCCTCTTCAATATTTAAGTCTCCTACAATAACGATTGAAGCTTCAGATCCTAAATAGTAGTTTTTATAAAATTGCTTTAAATCATTTTGATTTAATCTCTGTACTGATTCGATACTGCCTGATCCTGGATGACTATATGGATGCTCAACATAAAGAGATTTCATAAATGCTAAATTGGCAATTGACTCAGGCTGGGTCATTGACTGTTTAATGCTTGCAATAATCCTATTTTTTTCTCTATCTATCACAGAAATTGGGAAATCAGGCGCATGCATCACATATTTAAATAATGTAAGTGCCTTATCTTTTTGCGCGGCAGAGCTTAGTGTTCTTAATTTAAAATAACTTCTGTCTAAATCAACACCTCCAGCTATCGCTACCCCAATATCTGAAAATTCATTTGCAAGCTTTTCTTCATTAATACCTGCAGCACCTAAATTCATAAGATGATGTGTTAATTCAGCAAGACCTTCTTTAGTTAAAGGGTCTTGGGCACTACCCGCAAAAAAATTTACATTAATATCAAGAATAGGAAGATCATGATTTTCAACAAAAAGCACTTTAGACCCATCTTGAGTTTCCCATGTATCAATTTTTAACACAGCCAAACTATTTTGCTGCAAACAGATAAATAAAAAAATAAACTGAATAAATTTAATGAACATGAGGATGTCCTTTAGGTCTAGAGTCTTGGTTCATAGGCTGCGGATCAAGCATCACGACAGATAAGTTATCTTTAATTAAATATTTTTTTGCTACATTCTTTATTTGCTCTGAGTTCACGCTATTAATTTTTAAGATATAGTTATCACTTAAATGAAATGAATAATTCATTGTTTCAAGCTGTCCAATTTCCATGGCCATACCAAACATTGAATCTTTTTGATAAACATCGTTTGCAATGACTATAGCTTTAACGCGATCTAATTCTTCTTGTGTTACCCCTTCTTTCTTAATCTTTTCAATTTCATTGAGCAATGCGATTTCAAGTTCATTAATTTTTTTAGCGTCACTCGGTGTTCCATCTAATTCAAACACACTAATTCTGCCTCTTGACGTTGAGTTATAACCAGCACCTACATTTACTGCTAAGTGTTGATTCCTTACAATATTTTGATTAAGCCTTGAAGAACCATTGCCAGCAAGAATACTTGACAATACTTCCAGCGCATAAGGCTCCCATGAGTCTTGGTCATTATCTCCAGAATCGTTCAATGTAGGAACTTGGTATCCCATTAAAAGATATGCTAATTCACTAGGTGCCTTAACAACCGCCCTTCTTTCTCCATTTTGAAGAGGTTCTAATTGAGGTTTTCTTTCTGGAATTTTTCGTGAGGGTATTTTTTCAAAATACTTTTTAGCCAATTTCAAAACCTCTTGATTATTAACATCACCTACCACGACTAAAGTTGCATTATTAGGCGTATACCAATTTATATACCATTCTCTTGCATCTTCAACTGTCATATTTTCTAAATCATTCATCCAACCAACTACTGGCTTTCCATAAGGATGTGATCTAAACATGGTTGACTCGAATTGTTCTTTTACTTGAGATATAGGTTTATCTTCCGTCCTCCATCTGCGTTCTTCCATAACCACCTTAATTTCTTTGTCAAACTCTTCTTTAGATAAATTTAGATTGGCCATACGATCCGCTTCCAACTTAAAAGAAAGCTCAAGATTAGATTTTTCAAGCTGTTGGTAATAACAAGTATAATCAGCGCCTGTAAAGGCATTTTCTTTTCCGCCAGCTTGTGCGATAAGTCTTGAAAATTCGCCCGCTTTAATTTTTTTGGTGCCTTTAAACATCATATGCTCAAGAACATGCGCTACTCCTGTCTTGCCATTGACTTCATCGAGACTGCCTGCTCGATACCATACCTGAGAAACTACAACGGGTGAGCGATGATCTTCCCTTACAATAATTTTTAATCCATTAGTAAGTTTAAATTCAGAGGTTTGGGCCAAAAGTAAATTCGGCAATAAGAAAAAACAAAATAAAATATTTTTTAACAATGCGTTTAATCCTTGGATGATTTAGCTATTATAATGAATATGATTGTGTCATAGACTTTTCTTTACTCTATTAAGTTCTTAGAATTTTAAAAATGTTTGAATTCCTTAAAAAAATTATAAAAAAAGACAGCCCAGCAAAAAAATCTGTGGCCAAAAAAGAGGCTATCAAAAAACCTCAAAAAAAAGTAACTTCAACTCCAAAAGCGAAAATTGTTCCCAAAAAATCTAGCGCGCCTAAAAAGAAAAAACTTTTACAAACAGAACAACCTAAAAAATCTTCTCCAAGAACTGCACAAAAAAAAACTGTTGAAATTAAAAAACAACCGGCGCCACTAAAAGAAGAGAAAAAAAGTGGGTTCTTTGCTTTCGCTGATAAGTTAAAAAAAAGTCTCACAAAAACGAGAGAGAAATTATCTTCGGAGTTAACTTCATTATTTACCGGAAAAAAGATTGATGAATCGCTCTTTGAAGAATTAGAAACAATCTTATTAACTTCCGATGTAGGAATATCTGCAACTACTTATTTATTAGATAGCATTAGAGCATCCGTTAAGAAAAAAAATATTGAAGATGCAGACCTAATTAAGGGATTGCTTAAAGAAAAATTAATTGAGTTATTAACGCTTATTGAAGCGCCTCTTGTGTTAAAAATATCAAGCCCTTATGTCATTATGGTTGTAGGTGTTAATGGTGCAGGAAAAACAACTACTATTGGAAAACTTACAAAAATATTTCTCGATGAAAAAAAATCTGTCTTAATAGCTGCAGGAGATACTTTCAGAGCTGCGGCAACTGAACAACTAGAAATCTGGGGTGTAAGAAATAATGTTCATGTGGTTTCACAAACCTCCGGGGATCCAAGTGCTGTAATTTTTGATGCTATTAACTCTGCTAAAGCCAAAAATATTGACATTGTAATTGCAGATACAGCTGGTAGACTTCCAACACAAAAACATTTGATTGACGAAATTACAAAAATTAAACGTGTGATTAACAAATGTCATGCAGAAGCCCCACATGAAATACTTCTCGTCCTAGATGCAAATACAGGCCAAAATGCAATTAGCCAACTCAAAATCTTTAATGAAGCTTTAGGTATTACTGGCCTTGCACTAACTAAACTTGATGGTACAGCTAAAGGCGGTGTAATTGCAGCAATTGCTAAAGAACAACCTATTCCATTAAGATATATTGGTGTTGGCGAATCCATAGACGATCTAAAAGTTTTTAATGCTCAAGAATATGTCGATGCACTTTTTTAAATTTTGTTTTTCTCAATGATTAAATTTGATCGAGTCCATAAAAGATATCCGGGTAATCTAGAGGCGCTTCAGAATATAACTTTTGAAATCAGCTCTGGTGATCTTGTTTTTGTAACGGGCCCTTCGGGAGCCGGTAAATCGACTTTATTGAAACTCATTGCAGCAATAGAAACCCCTACACATGGCACTATTATTTTTGAAAATAAGAACATTAGCCAAATTAAGAGCTCTGCTATCCCTTATGTAAGAAGAAAATTTGGTCTCGTTTTCCAAGATCATAAACTTTTATATGATCGCAATTGTTACGAAAATATAGCTCTTCCACTCGAAATTAATGAAGTCAATGGGGGCGATATTAGGGGCCGTGTAAGAGCGGCGCTTGATAAAGTTGGTCTGCTTAGTAAAGAAAAGTTGATGCCTATTAGTTTATCGGGTGGCGAACAACAACGTTTAGCAATTGCAAGAGCAATTGTTTGTAGGCCCTCTATTCTTTTAATCGATGAGCCAACTGGAAATTTAGATAAAAAACATGCTGATGAAATCATGAATCTTTTTTATAACTTTCATGAACTCGGGGTTACTGTAATTATCGCAACACATGAAATACCGATTACAAGCAAAAAAAATAAACAGCTTTATTTAGAAGAAGGCAATCTTATTAAAATTACTGGTCAATAAATGAATTATTTAACTTCTCATTGTTATATGTTTCTCATAGCGCTTCAGCGAAGTCATGCATCTTTAATGTCAACTCTTATGATGTTTTTAGTGATAGGTATAACTCTTATCTTGCCCAGCCTGTCTTTCCTTGTCGTACAAAACTTAAAATCTTTCTCACAAAATATACAACACGAATCTCAAATTAGTATTTTTCTTAAAAAAGACACTTCAATCGAAACCAGAAATAAAATCGAAAGAGAATTAAAAGGTCGTCCTGAAATCAATAGCTATCATTTTGTAAAGAAAGAGGATGTGTGGCCTAAACTGCAAAAATCACTAGGGTTTAATGACTCGAATCATGGGCTTTCAGAAAATCCATTGCCGGATGCGTTCTTTATTTCGCCTAACACCGTTAATCCAGTTGAAATTTCAGGATTAAAGTTATTTTTAGATAAACTTGAAGGAATCGATCAAATTATTATGGATACAGAATGGGTTAAAAAATTAAATTCCATACTGCAACTCGCTAATAAAGCCATTTTATTAGCATCGATTTTATTAGCATCTATGCTAACTGTTGTTATTGGCAATACAATTCATTTACAAATGACCTCTCATCATGAAGAAATTGAGCTTAGTAAGTTAATTGGAGCTACGAATAGTTTTATTAGACGTCCATTCTTATATAGCGGTTTTATTTACGGCTTAGGTGGTGGATTAACTGCGGCGATCGTACTTAAATTAATTGTAATATTCATCAATCAAACCATTGTTGAAGTGGAGGCGTTATACGGCACCCAATTTATCATTATTGACTTAAGCCTTTTGCAATACCTTTTGATCATTATTAGTTCAATTTTAATTGCCGTTATAGCTTCTTTTATCTCTATCAATCAATCTATGAAAAAATATGATATATCTTAACCAATTGTTTTTATTAGATTAATTAACTATTCATCATACTTCCTATTGAACTTTATTAAACTAGCACTCTCTAGTGAAGAGTGCTAAAATTATTGGTATAAATTAAGTTTTTACAAGGAATTTCATAAGATGACTTTGGAATTAAGCTTACCTACATTAGGTTCTGTTGATAGCTATGATCGTTATATGCAATCCATTAGAGCGATCCCATCCCTCTCGGCTGAGGAGGAGTTGGCTTTGGGTATGCGCCTTAAGAAATCGAACGATCTTGAAGCGGCAAAAACACTCGTTCTATCTCATTTAAAATTGGTTGCTAAAGTAGCCAAGGGTTACTCAGGATATGGACTTCCACAATCAGATCTTGTTCAAGAGGGCAATATTGGCCTGATGAAAGCCGTTAAACGATTTGATCCCGAAAGAGGCGTTAGGCTTGTTTCATTTGCAATTTATTGGATTAAAGCTGAGATCCAAGAATATATTGTTAAAAATTGGCGCTTAGTTAAAACAGCTACAACCAAAGCTCAGCGTAAGTTATTTTTTAACTTAAGAAGCATGAAAAAGACACTTCAACCACTTAAATCTGATGAAATCGAATCGATTGCAAAAGAGCTTAATGTTAAACCCAAAGATGTGCGCGAGATGGAATATCGCTTCAATGGTAACGAAATTTCTTTAGACTATGGTACTGAAGAGTCAGAAAATGATGTATATAGACCTATTTCTTATCTCAAGGACGAGACGCCTGAACCTTCTGAACAAATGGAAATCAATCAATCCGAAGGCAATAGTCTCTCAACCTTAAATAAAGCACTTGCGTCACTTGATGAAAGAAGTCGTCTTATTGTCAAAGAAAGATGGCTTAAAGAAAAAGATACTTCAACGCTTCATGAGCTTGCGGACAAGCTAGGTGTGTCGGCTGAAAGAATTAGACAGATCGAACAAGCAGCCATGAAAAAAATTAAATCATTGATGCTATCTTCAAGCAATTAACTATTTAATTTTTACCAAAAATGCCGAAAGAACTCCGATAATATAGTTTTTTCGGCCTATCTATCAAGTGACAATAAGTAACACTAAAATATATCCTACAGAAATTAAGCTTCATCAAGCATCTAAATTATTAGAAATAAAATTTAATAATCATACGGAGTGTATGCTTTCGTGCGAATTTCTTAGAGTGCATTCGCCGTCAGCTGAAGTAAAGGGTCACGGGCCTGGCCAGGAAACACTTCAAACTCATAAAGAATATGTGTCCATAGATAATATCGAGCCTGTGGGTCAATATGCCATTAAATTAAGTTTTTCAGATGGACATAATACCGGTATTTATTCCTGGGATTATCTTTATGAACTTGCAGTTACATATGACGTGCTGTGGGAAGAATATATAAGAAAATTATCTATGGCGGGTATTGAAAGAGCAAAAATAGATGAGCAATAAAAAAACACATTTTGGTTTTACTGAAGTAGATACTTCACAAAAAGCTAGCAAAGTAGCTAATGTATTTCATTCTGTTGCGTCAAATTATGACTTGATGAATGATTTGATGTCATTGGGTATGCATCATATTTGGAAAAAATTTCTTGTAAAGACTTCCAATGTAAAAAAGAATGCTCGTATTCTTGATATTGCTGGAGGTACTGCAGATCTATCTGTACTAATTGCAAAAAAAATATGTGCGCAATCGGGTAACTTTAAAGGGCAAATGATTCACTCAGATATTAATTTATCTATGCTTAATATTGGGCGCAATAAATTAATTGATCAAGGTATTTTCATACCATCTATTTTATGCGACGCAGAGCATCTCCCCTTCCCTGATAATTACTTTGATTGTGTAACAATTGGTTTTGGCATTCGAAATATGACTGACAAGAAAAAAGCACTCAAAGAAATCTACCGAGTACTTTCTCCTGGTGGAAAAATTTTAATTCTAGAATTCTCTAAAATATGGAAACCACTTCAATTTTTTTACGATCAATTTTCCTTTAAATTACTACCTAAGCTAGGTAAGTTATTTGCCAAAGATAAATCAAGTTATCAGTATCTCGTGGAATCTATAAGAATGCATCCTAATCAAAAAGCTTTAAAAATAATGATGGAAGAAGAGTCTTTCTGCAAAGTAGAATATCTGAATTTATCTTCAGGCATTGTAGCTATCCATATGGGTTACAAATGTTGATTCTAAACTCTATCAAAACAAAACTTACTGAACATTTATTCCATCAAAATGAATGGTTAAAAAAAGAACTATTTACTCATAAATCAAAATCAATCTTGTTTGATGTGGGTCCTATTCAATATGCATTTATCATTAATGAGAATGGTGAGCCTGAATACAAAGAACAATTAGAAACTTATGATGCAGAGATTAAACTGTCTCTTGCTTCAGCTATTGACCTTATGCAAGGCAATAAAAAAGCGCAGATAGAGATTAAAGGTGATATTGAGCTTGCAACTACTATAAGCCAACTAATAAAAGAAATTGAATGGGATTATGAGGATGACTTAAGCCAAGTGATTGGTGACATTCCTGCGCACCATCTAGTTCAATTTGGAAAACAGGTTATTAAACGCACAAAAGAAACATCATTTAATATCTTAGATACTTTTGCAGAGTATTGGCTTGAAGAAAAGCCATTGATAGCAAAAAAAAGATTAATCGAAAAGTTTAATAAAGAAGTTGATACGCTTAGATTTGATGTTGAGCGCCTGGAAATCAGACTTAAAAAGTTATGAAATACTTTAGGCTTATTTACATTATTTACATACTTTTTAAGTACCGATTAGAAGAATATTTAACATTCAATCAAAAATTTAATTTTATTGTTCGCCTCACTTCGTTTTTATTATTTTTTAGATCTCATAAAGAAAATAGAGGCACTAGACTAAGGCTGGCTCTCGAAAACTTAGGCCCTATCTTTGTGAAGTTCGGTCAAATGCTTTCTACAAGAAGAGATCTTATTCCTTTAGATATTGCAGATGAGCTTGCTAAATTACAAGATCAAGTGCCATCGTTTTCTTATATAGATGCGCAAAAAATTATTTATGACTCCTATAAAAAATCTTTAAATAAAGTTTTTAAATCATTTGACCAAGTGCCTGCTGCAAGTGCATCTGTAGCTCAAGTGCATTTCGCAACACTTCATAATGGTGTACATGTCGCAGTGAAAATACTTAGGCCCAATATTAGACATGTGATTAATAAAGATATTAAGCTTCTTTATCTTATTGCCTATATGCTTGAAATAATTTGGTCTGATGGTAAGCGCTTAAGACCAAGAGAGATTGTTGCTGAATTCTCAAAACATGTTGATTGTGAACTTAATCTTATGCTGGATGCAGCAAATTGCAGTCGTTTAGGTGAAAATTTCAAAGATAAAAAATTACTTATCGTGCCAGAAGTCTATTGGGATTTCTGTAATGAAGATGTCATGGTGATGGAAAGAATGTATGGCACACCTATTAGCCATGTCGAAACACTTCGCAAGAAAAAAATTGATATTAAACAACTCGCGCGCAATGGCGTAGAAATATTTTTTACTCAGGTGTTTAGAGATAGTTTTTTTCATGCAGATATGCATCCTGGTAATATTCAAGTTTCCGATGATGGTCACTATATAGCCATGGACTTTGGCATCATGGGGTCTCTTAGCGAAAATGATAAAAATTATCTAGCACGTAATTTTTTAGCCTTTTTTAAACGTGACTACCATGACGTAGCGCTTGCTCATATCGAATCAGGTTGGGTGCCTAAGAATACCTCTTTAGATGAGTTTGAAAATGCAATACGATCGGTATGTGAGCCTATTTTTAATAAACCGTTGAAAGAAATATCATTTGGTCGTCTTCTTATTAGACTATTTCAAACATCTAGACGATTTAACATGGAAATTCAGCCCCAACTTACTATGCTTCAAAAAACACTTTTAAATGTGGAAGGCCTTGGTCGAAACCTAGATCCTGATTTAGACTTATGGAAAACAGCGGCTCCATTTTTGAAAAAATATATGTCAGAACAAAAAGGTATTAAATATATTCTAAAGAGCTTAAAAAATGAACTGCCTCATTGGCTTCATTTAACTCCCCAATTACCAAGACTTATCCATGAGTTTCTCGAACAAAAAAAACAAGAAAATAAAAATGCAATTAGCCAAGAAGATATTGAGCGCTTCTTAAAAACCCAAAAAAATCAGAATCGCTGGTTTAAAATCGTAATCACTTTCATTGGAATTACTTTATTGGTAAATTTGGCAGTCTTGTTTTATTTTATTAAATAAATTTAGGAAGTTTTAATTTGCTTATCTGGTTTGTCTCTCTCTATCTTCTGGTCACAATTGGAATTGGTATTTTTGTATCTTCTCGAGTTAAAAATACCAAAGACTATGCTGTTGCCGGCAGGCACCTTCCGTTGCCTGTAGTAACTGCTACAGTTTTTGCAACTTGGTTTGGTGCAGAAGCAATTTTTGGTGTGTCATCTACTTTTGTTAAAGAAGGCTTAAATGGGGTTGTGGCTGACCCTTTTGGATCAAGTCTTTGTTTAATTATTGCTGGTCTTTTCTTCTCCTCTAAATTATATAAATTAAATATCATTACTTTAGGGGACTTTTACAAGGCTAGATATAATAGAACTATCGAGGTATTAACTACAATTGCAATCGTCATTTCATATTTGGGATGGGTTGCGGCACAGATTAAAGCGCTTGGATTAATATTTAACCTTATTACACATCAATTCATTAGTGAACAAGTGGGTATGGTCATTGGCACATTAATTGTGCTGACTTTTACTACCTTTGGCGGTATGTTAGCTGTAGCCATCTTAGATTTTATTCAAATGATCGTAGTTATTGGTGGACTTCTTTATATTGCATACGCTATTTCTCAGTTAACAGGTGGCGTTGTCCCAGTAATTGAGAGCGCATCTATAAATCATAAATTAGACTTTTTCCCAAAAGGAGATATTTGGACATGGATAACTTTTTTTGGCACATGGATCACCATGATGCTGGGGTCAGTTCCTCAACAAGACGTATTTCAACGCGTAACATCAGCTAAAACTGCCAAAATTGCCTTATACGGCTCAATACTTGGCGCTTTAATTTATTTTACATTTACATTTGTACCAATGTTTATTGCATATTCGGCGACTTTAATTGATGCTGAATATTTTAGTGGGCTAGTAAATACAAATTCACAGCATGTCTTACCTATGCTTGTGCTTAAATACATGCCTCTCTTTGCTCAGGTGATATTCTTTGGAGCTGTTCTATCGGCAATTATGAGTTGCTCATCAGCAACACTTCTAGCGCCATCTATTACTTTTGCAGAAAATATTGTTAAAGGTTATTTCCCAAAAATCAGCGACAAACATTTACTCAAAATTATGAGAATTACCCTTGTCTGTTTTTCTGCTGTTGTCTTGCTATACGCCCTCAGTTCAAATCTTTCAATTTTCGGTATGGTTGAATCGGCCTATAAAATTACACTTGCAGGTGCTTTTGTGCCTCTCGTATTTGGTGCATTTTGGAAAAAAGCTAATAGCCAAGGCGCCTTGATGGCAATTATTGGTGGTATAGGATCATGGTTATTCGTAGAATTATTTTTAGGTGACAATACGCCGATACCTGCTCAGCTAATTGGCCTAGGTAATAGTATTATTGGGATGATTATAGGATCTTTATTACCTAAGATTATCAAAGAAACAAATAAGCTGAATAATAATTAGCTCTGGCACTTAATACAGAAGAAACTTGAGCGCTGTCCAATTTTCTTAGATTCAATAATTGACTTACACTTTCGGCAAGGCTTCCCTTTTCTTCCATACACATTATAAGTTTGCTGAAAATAACCAGATTGTCCGTTCACGTTATAAAAATCTTTAAGTGAGCTTCCGCCCAATTTAATCGCTTTTTTTAATGTGGCCTTAATATATTTAACGATCTTTCCACATTCATTCAGCGTAATATTTTTACCTAATTTGCTTGGAAGCACTCCGGCTTTAAATAATGATTCACTTGCATATATATTTCCAACACCTACAACAATATGACTATCCATAATGATATTTTTAATAGGTGATTTTTTATTATGTATTTTTGAAAATAAATACTCTCCGGTGAACAAGCGCTCTAGAGGCTCTTGGCCTAATCCAGCAATTAAAAAATGATCTTTGATATCTCCATCTATCCAGAATATAGAGCCAAATCTTCTTGGATCTGTATACCTTAAAATATTTTTTGAATTATGAAATGCAATATCTACATGATCATGCTTTTGAGGAGGTGTCTCTTTATCCAGAATTTCAAGCCGTCCTGACATTCCCAAATGAATCATGAGGCACGCTTTTTCAAATTTAATAAGAATATATTTAGCGCGTCTCTTGACACAAAGTATTTTTTGGTTGGGAAGCGTTTTTTTTAAATGCGAAGGAACTGGCCATCTTAAAGATGGATTTCTAACAATAATATTTGAAATAGATTTCTTAAGTATAGGCTTGAGACCCATACAGGTAATCTCAACTTCTGGAAGTTCAGGCATAAAAGAATTTATTTTTTAGATTGTTCAATGGGAGGATTCATCATCGTAAATCCAATATCACTCCCAAAGTGATAAAGTAAACCTTCATCTTTTCTATACAATTTCGTCTCCGGTGATTCTTGTACACGCAAAAAGGTAATCTTTTTCCCATCGGTCGTATGGAGATCAAAACTCTTATATGAAACCCTTAAATCAATCGAGGATTTTTCAACTGACCTTGCTGGATTTTTAACCCATGTCATATCAAACCATTCAGCCATCTCATTTTGTTTAAATTGATTACCCTCACTAGCAGTCCATTCGTTATTATTGCGCGTGACTTTCAATCGTTTAGATTGCCATTGCTCAAGACGAGAAAAATCAAAATCTTTAATTTGCTCAGATTTGCTTAAGGGTGACTTATCAATGAGCTCAATAGGCTGCGTTAAAGCGGCTTCTGAATAAGCACCGCTAATAAGATATACATTATCTTTATATAAAAGATATTGATCTTCTGTTACAGAATTGTATGTGCCAAAAATAAACTCCTCTTCTAACCCGTTGTGAATTAATTTTAATTTCACGATAGGTTTATCTAAGCCATATTTAGCTAGATCGTTTGAGGGTAATTTTTCACTGCTAGATGTTGCTACGATGGAAATAATTTTTTGCACTGAAAATTGATCTGCTCTAGCTTTGATAGGTTCGACCATCTCCCAAGATTCAGTGCCTTTTTTAAAGATTACTGAGGCTCTAGATGGAAAATCTAACTTTACGGAATCAAAATCACTTAAGTTAAATGCGCTAATTGCAAATTGTTTTTTTTGTTTTATCTGTGAAGGCTTAAGAAATAAGAAAAGTGAAATCGATAAGACCATCACTAACAAAATAATATTAATTAACCAACGATTTTTCATACTTCTAAACTAAGCTTTTCTTCGTTTTAACCACAAAAATATCCCTAAAACAAAAAAACCAATCGGAATAAAGTACTCGAAGCTATGAAATACGGTCCATGCAATAATAAATGAGGTTTTATCGCCAGGAATTGTGACATTGACATCTTTTAATGGCATAGGTTGTATCGAAATTAAATTATCATCTCCTGACAACCAGTTAGTCATATTAATGCCGAGATCCAAATTCCCGCCAGTTGTGATAAATGTATTGGATAAGAAATTACCATTGCCTACTACCACAACTCTTTGACCCTTTTTCCCATACACTCTTTGCAGTGCAACTGCTATGTTAATTGGACCAGGCTTATCTTTGCTTTTATCGAAAGTAGGTTTTTGATTTGCACTTATTTGCGAAAACTCGAGCCATCCATTAGGAGATACTTCTATCAATTTACTAACTTCCCAACCATTATCTAATGTTCCCTTAGCGATAACTTCATGCGCATTAGAGAAACGTGTTCCTAGCATAAAGTTTTTAGTAATAGCATGCGCACCATACGAAGAAGCAAAAGCAATATTTTCATCGGCTCCTTCAACTTTCGCTGATGGATCTATTACTTGACCACTTGAAATACTAAGTCCAAGATAAGAAGCAATTTCATCTAAACCATGAAAGTTATTGTCATCAAGAAGCCAAAGAAGATTCCCACCTGACTCTAAGAATTTTTTAATCTTTTTCGCTTCAACAGGCGAAATAATTTTTTGCGGGCTTGCAACCACTAACATTGAACCATTAAGAGGTACCTCTGGTTCGATAGTTAGATTTAAATTAGCAAATTTAAATCCTTTAGATTCTAATTGCTTACCAAATTCCCCTACATCATTATTTTTAAGTCCAATTAAATTTCTTTCTCCATGACCATCCAAATACATTACCGCTTGTTGATTAGTTCTAGAAAGTCTCATAAAAAGATTGGTCATTTCTTGCTCCGCAAAAGGAGGGTTGATATGTTCAGATCTTTTTTGATATTCAACTATAACTTCACCATCTTCTTTAATACCGGTTTCCTGTGCTAATTTTGGCTCTTTTATTGGGCTGATAAACTTTATATTAATATCAGGTTTTGTTCTTTGATATCGAGTCATAAAATTAATGATGCCTTGTCTGAAAGTATCTCCATTATTCACATCATCTTCCGAAGCAAAGATAGTAAGAGTTATAGGTCCTTGCATCTGTTTTAAAACATTAATACTGCCCGACGTTAATGTATTTCGATTGGTCTGGGTAATATCTTTTGAAAACTTATATTGATTAGCAAGAAAACCTAATAAAAATATTAAGGCTATAAAGAAAACTACAAAAAAGCCATTTTGTATAAGAATCTGTAATCTTAATTTTGGATTAATCTTCATAAGTATATTTATCCACGCAACCTTTCTGCATCAAGACGTCTTATAGTTAATATTAAGAATGTTGATATGAATAAAAAGAAATATACTAAATCTGCTGTATCAATCATACCCCTTGAAAAACTTTGAAAATGCTTCATTAATGATATGTATGCAAACCAGTGATTAGGATCACTTGCAAACATACTTTCGAGGAAAATTAAGGCAAATAACGAGATAAAGCTTAAGATCGCTGCAATAATAGGTTGCTTTGTTAAACTTGAAAAATAAATACCTAACGCAGAAAAACTTCCTAACAGAAGCCAAAGGCCGAATGAATTTGCCATAAGATAACCAAAGTCTATATCCGCCCAAATATTGAGCGTTGTAAGCATCATAAAAATATAAACAATAAGGATACTTAAAAAAATAATCAATCCGACAAACTTACCTAAGACAATCTCAGTTAATGAAATGGGAGCGCTAAATAAAAATGGTAGTGTTTGGTTACGCCTCTCTTCGCTAATAAGTCGCATTGTTAAAAGAGGAACAGAAAAAAGCATAATATAACGAGCTATACCAAAAACTGTCTGACCAACAAATATTGTGACCCCTACTCTTTCGGCAGGCCGAACAGCGCCGGACATTACTTCAAAATATTTATTTACCCCTGTAAGATAAAAATTACCAAGAAGAGCCATAAGGAGTGCCAAGATAGTCCAACCCATCGGCGATGCAAATAAACTCTTAAGCTCTTTTCTTGCGATATTTAAAATCATATTAGCGCCCGCTCACATTCGTTTAATTTGTTTGTTTCTTTTCAGTTAATTGCACAAAGACATCTTCAAGGCTCGTTTGATCAGGAGCAATTTGATAAAGCCCCCAACGATTTTTTACTGATAATTTCACAATAGCTTCGGATGGAGATTGTTTATTTTTAAAGTGGATGCGATACATATCTGTATCTACTTTCTCAACTTTAGTCACGCCATCAATATTTTTAAGTACTGACATGGCTGGTGCCTTTGAAAAACCCGCCATCAATTTGTTACCTTGTCTATGTTGTTTTAATTCATCGATAGAGCCATGAAAAACTAAATTGCCTTTATCAATAATTTGTACGCGATCACACACCATTTCAACTTCAGGAAGAATATGTGTCGATAAAATAACGCTATGTTTTTGACCTATCTCACGAATAAGCTCTCTTATTTCTCTAATCTGAATTGGATCAAGGCCTACAGTAGGTTCATCAAGAATTAAAACTAATGGATTATGGATGATAGCTTGCGCAATTGCCACGCGCTGTTGATACCCATTTGATAAATTTTCAATTAATCGTTTACTCATATGGGTTAAACCACATTTTTGCTTTGCAATTTCAACAGCTTTTTTAATATGGTTACTAGATACTTTATGCAGGCGAGCAGCAATCGTTAGAAATTCATCAACAGTAAGTTCTTTATAGAGGGGTCGCATTTCAGGCAAGTAGCCAATCAATGCTTTTGCTTCCTTAGGATTTTCAATAATATCAATGCCACAAATTTTTACCGTTCCAATCGATGGCGCTAAATTGCCTGTTAGCATGCGCATAGTGGTTGACTTCCCTGCACCATTTGGGCCTAAAAAGCCTAACACTTCACCTTTTTCTAAGTGAAAGCTTACGTTTTTAACGGCCTCACGGCCCCCAAAAAGACGGGTAAGTTCAATGGCTTCTAAGGTTAGATTTGACATAGATATTTTTTGAATTTTTATTAAAAAAATGAATCATAGATTATACATATTAAAAATATTCTTTTGCTTTATTTGGTATGGGCCAATATAACCAACTAAATTATTACTCAAATTAGTTTAAACTATTGTAAAAATAAAATTCCAAGGATCCTTATGCGTCTGTTTCAAATATTAGTGATTATCTTGACTATCTTTTTTAGCATTTTCGCGAATGCAAAATCTGATTCGTCAAATTCAGCCGACAATTATACCAATCCTGACCTAATTTTTAGGCTTTTATTAGGTGAAATTGCTTCTCAACGAGGCGAACTTAATCTAGCAAGTGAAATTTTTTTAGATCTCGCTAAACAAACTAATAGCGATATTTTAGCTGAACGTGCAACACGTCTCACTGAATACACAAGAGATAGCACGATTGCCCTAGAAGCCGCAAAAACTTGGAATACACTCAATAACGAATCTCTTGATGCACAACAAGCTTTAAGCGAAATTTTGATAGCCAATAACAATCTCGACGAAGCTATGCCAATTCTTCAAAAGCTTCTCACAAAAGAAAAAGCAAGAGTAAGTGGCTTTTTATATCTTAATACGATGCTTTCAAGAGTAACTGACAAAAAATCAGTGCTCAATCTAGTTTCAAAGCTGGCAGAACCTTACCCTTTATTAGTAGAGGCTCATTTTGCAGTCATGCATGCAGCTTGGGTAAGTAAAGATCAAAAAATCTATGAAAAAGAATTGGTTATGATTAATAAAATTAAACCAGATTGGGAAACTTCAGCGCTGTTTAAAGGACAAACGCTCGCGCAAGAAAAACCAGAAAAAGCACTTATTTTTTACCGTGATTTTTTGAGTAAATATCCTAAGTCTAATAATGTTCAACTTGAATATGCAAAGATTTTAACAAATGAGAGAAAAATTAATGAGGCAAAAAATGAATTTATAAAACTCGTTAATATATCAAATAGTTCGGCAGAAATTATACTTACTGTAGGTCTTTTATCGATTGAGCTCGAAGATTACGATCTTGCCGAAAAATATTTTTTACAAAGTCTTAAAAAAAATCTTAAAGATAAAGATCAAGTTTTTATCTATCTTGCAAAGATAGCAGATAAAAAAAATCAGTATGATGTTGCAATCACTTGGCTTAGTAAGGTAGGTAATGGTAACCATCTCACTGAGTCAAAATTAATTAAAGCTGAGATTATTGCTAAAAAAGAATCTGTCGATAAAGCTTTAGAATTTTTAAATTCATTTACTGGCAATTCATTGGATGAAAAATTAAGTATCCTAAAATTAAAAAGTTCACTTTTTACAAGATCTAATCGTCATTTAGAAGCGTTCCAACTTATGCAAAATGAAGCGTCAAATTTCAAAGAGTCCCCTGAGTTTAAATTTGATTTTGCGCTCCTTGCTGACAAATTAAATAAATACGATTTAATGGAAACCTTTTTAAGAGAAGCCATCAAAATGAAGCCTGACTATGCGGTTGCTTATAATGCTCTAGGTTATTCATTTGCTGATAGAAATATTAAATTAGATGACGCAAAAAAATATATTGAAATTGCTATGTCAATTGCACCTAATAATCACTATATTCTAGACAGTATGGGATGGTTATATTTCAGACTCGGTAAATTTGATGCGGCACTTTCATACATCCAAAAAGCTTATGATATTCAAGCTGATCCTGAAATTGCCGCTCATCTTGGCGAGGTTTTATGGGTGCAAGGAAATAAAAAAGAGGCAAATGATTTATGGCAATCATCACTTCAATCCTTTCCTGACAATGAAATCCTTCAAGAAACATTTAAAAGACTCAACTAATTCTTAAAAGCAGCATTTAAGTGAATTTAAATTCTACTGTTCTCTTTTTAACAGCGCTCATAATCTCAGGTTGCGCAACACTTAACGGCCCTTTTAAAATATTTAGACCCCATTCATCTTCTATTGAAATGGCACAAGTGCTTAATGAAAATCAATTCGTTGAAGAGTTCTCCTTAAAAGCTAAGTTTGCTTATGTCCTCGATGATAAAGGTGGCTCAGGTCGATTTATTTGGCACTATAAAGATAATCAAGATGAGATTGATATTTTTTCTCCTTTTAATAATCAAATCGCAAAAATTATTTACTCAGAAAATGACAAACGCATTATTGATATGCATGGAAAAATTTTATCAGGTAATGACTTTGATCAATATATCCAATCCTTATTCGGAAAGAATATTTCTCCCGATCTTTTTAGGCATCTCATTACAAATCATATCGAACGAATTAATAATTTACATAAAGATGATAATCATCTTAATCGCCCTATTCATTTTTATGATAATGATTGGAATATCAATATCAACGCTTTTAAAACACAAAATGGATTCACAATCCCTTCTAAAATACTAATCTCTCAAGGGACGTTTAGTTTTAATTTTTTAGTGGAAGAGATTCTTGACATTGCTGGCAAATAAATTCATAGAAGAAGGTTATAAAGAATTTTTAGCCCCCGCTAAATTAAACCTATTTCTTCATGTAATTCGCCGAAGAACCGATGGTTATTACAACATTCAAACGGTATTTCAGTTAATTGACCTTTATGACAAACTTTTCATTAAAACAAATATCTCGGGACAGATTCGCCGTATATCTAAAGATTTAAACATTCCAGAAGAGCATGACTTGAGCATAAAAGCAGCTCAATTATTAAAATCATTCGCACGGAGCACCTTGGGTGCAGATATCTATATCGAAAAAAATATCCCTATGGGTGGAGGTCTTGGCGGTGGAAGCTCTGATGCTGCAACGACACTTATAGCACTTAATGTCTTATGGCATTGCCAATTAACTCAAAATGAACTACACAACTTAGGCCTTCAGCTCGGGGCAGACGTTCCATTCTTTATTTTTGGTCAAAATGCTTGGGGCGAAGGTATAGGTGAAAAACTTACCTCCTTCTTAAATACTCCTCAAGATTACCTTGTTATAGCGCCGAATGAAAAGGTTTCTACCCAGGAGGTTTTTAGGTCACTTGAATTGACAAAAGACCGGATTCCATTGAAAATAGCAGGCTTTTCCAATGAATTGGACCTTGAAAATTTGACCAATGATTTAGAAAAAGGTGTCTTAAAAAGATTTAAGGGAATTTCCCTTGTTTTTGACTGGTTAAAACAGTTCGGCAACGCAAAAATGACAGGTTCTGGATCATGTCTTTTTATTACCTTAGACTCGATAAATAAGGGCAAAATACTGGTAGAAAAAAGGCCTAAAGATACGCTGGGCTTTGTAGTTAGGGGATTAAATAATCATCCACATTTTAATTTAATGTTGGATACCGAATAATATAGGGGAGTCGCCAAGCTGGTTAAGGCACTGGATTTTGATTCCAGCATGCGAAGGTTCGAATCCTTCCTCCCCTGCCATTTTAAAGATTGATCACAAATAACTAGGACCGAGACTTTGGATAATAACAGCGTAATGATATTCACTGGTAATGCTAATCCCGTTCTTGCTGAGCAGGTTGCTAATGACTTAGGTATTAATCTTGGCCGCACCGATGTGGGTCGATTCAGCGATGGCGAAGTCATGGTTGAACTTCTCGAAAATGTGCGCGGCAGAGATGTATTCGTATTGCAGTCTACAAGTCACCCAATTAATGATAATTTAATGGAAATTATGGTGATTGTAGATGCTTTAAGAAGATCATCTGCATCAAGAATTACAGCGGCAATTCCTTACCTTGGTTACTCAAGACAGGATAGAAGACCGAGATCAGCACGTGTTGCGATTACCGCTAAAGTGGTTGCCAATATGCTGACAACGGTCGGCGTGGATAGGCTTCTCACTATGGATCTTCATTCAGACCAGATTCAGGGATTTTTTGATATCCCTGTAGATAATATTTACGCAACACCCGTGCTTCTCAAAGATTTGCTGGAACAGAAGCATAAAAATCTTGTAGTCGTGTCCCCTGATGTGGGTGGAGTAGTAAGAGCAAGAGCCTGTGCAAAACAATTAGGGTCTGATCTTGCGATTATTGATAAACGTAGGCCTAAACCTAATGTTTCTAAAGTTATGAATATTATTGGTGAGGTTGAAAATAGAACCTGCGTCATTATTGATGATATGGTTGATACAGCAAATACACTTTGTGAAGCTGCGTCGGCTTTAAAAAAGAATGGCGCAATTAAAGTTGTGGCTTATGCAACACACCCTATTCTTTCTGGCGATGCCACAAAAATTATTACCGAGTCAGAGCTTGATGAATTGGTTGTAACAAATACAATCCCGCTTAGTAAAACGGCGATAGCATGTAAAAAAATTAGGCAGCTTAGTGTTGCCGAACTTTTGGCAGAAACGATTCGTCGAATCAGCCAAGGTGATTCCGTAAGTTCACTTTTTATGGAATAAACAAATTTGGTCGTTTTGACCAATGAACTACTGCAATCTGGTCGCGGAATGCAGATTTATTTAAGGAGTATTAAATGAAAATCGAAATTAATGCAGTAAAACGTGATGTGAAAGGTACGGGTGCGAGCCGCCGTCTTCGCCACGCTGGAAGTATTCCTGGAATTTTATATGGTGATGGTAAAGAATCCGTCTCGCTTGATCTAGAACATAAATCTTTATTTTTACAATTTAGACATGAAGCATTTCATGCATCTATTTTGACACTTAATTTAGATGGCAATAAAGAATCTGTCTTATTAAGAGACTATCAAATGCATCCTGTGAGAAACACGATTCAACATATTGACTTTCAACGCGTGAATGAAAATGAAAAAATTCACGTAAAAGTACCATTCCACTTTATTAATGCTGAAGTATCACCTGGCGTTAAACTTAATGGTGGTATTGTGGCTCACATCATGACTGAAGTAAATATCTCATGCTTACCAAAAAATCTTCCAGAATTTATTGAGGTTGATTTAGCAGGCCTTGATATTGGACAATCAATTCACTTATCAGAAATTAAAGTGGCTGAAGGTGTTGAATTCGTTCAACTTGCACATAATAATGACGCAGCAGTTACTTCTGTAGCTAAACCAAAAGTTGTAGTTGAGGAAGTGGAAGTAAAACCGGCTGAAGTTGCAGCGGATGGTGCTCCAGTAGCAGAAGGTACTCCAGCAGCAGACGGTGCTAAACCAGCTGATGGTGCTAAACCAGCTGATGGTGCTAAACCATCTGATGGTGCAGCCAAGTCAGACAAAGCTAAGTAATTTAATCTGATATGAATAAAGGCGCACTTAAATATTTAAAGTGCGCCTTATTTTTTATATGAACAATATTAAATTATTTTTAGGTCTTGGAAATTTAGGTGAGAAATACACCGACACTAGACATAATGCAGGATTTTGGTGGATTGATCTGATAGCTCGTGGTCACAATATTAATTTACAAAATAGCGATAAATTTTTTGCCAGTATTGGAAAATCTTCTAATGCACATGAATTCTATCTGGCAAAACCTAATACATACATGAATGGCAGTGGAAAATCACTGGCAGCCATTACAAATTTTTATAAAATTACTCCGAATGAAATCGTAGTGATTCACGATGACCTTGATCTTAATGTTGGACAAACCAAGCTTAAATTTGGTGGAAGCCATGGCGGACACAACGGGTTAAAAAGTATTTTTGCATTTATTGGTTCTCAAGATTTTTGGCGACTAAAAATTGGTATTGGTCATCCAGGCGAAAAACATTTGGTTGTAGATTATGTTTTAAAAGATCCTTCATCAAAAGAAAAAGATCTGATTAATGAATCGATAGAAACAAGTAGTAAAATTTTTAATGAAATTGTATCTGGCCAATTTGAAAAAGCCATGCTTAGTCTTCATACAAATAAATAAAGAAAACAAACTATGAAATGTGGAATTGTTGGTTTACCTAACGTTGGAAAATCTACGTTATTCAATGCGATTACCAAAGCAAGTATTGCTGCAGAAAATTATCCATTTTGTACTATAGAGCCAAACATTGGTATCGTTGAAGTACCGGATCCTAGAATTGAAAAACTGAAAGCAATCGTAAATCCAGAAAAGACTCAGCCTGCAATTGTCGAGTTTGTTGATATCGCTGGCCTTGTAGCTGGGGCATCTAAAGGTGAAGGTCTTGGCAATAAATTTTTAGCTAACATTAGAGAAACAGATGCAATTGTGCATGTGGTTCGCTGCTTCCAAGACGATAATATCGTTCATGTATCAGGCAAAGTGGATCCGCTTTCTGATATTGAAGTCATTAATACAGAGCTGATCTTAGCTGATATGGAAACAGTAGACAAAACAATTCAACGTGAAAATAAAAAAGCTAAATCAGGTGACAAACAAGCAATTCAACTTCTTACGATCCTTAATAAGATTACAGCACATCTAGATCAGGGAAAGCTCGTAAGAAATTTAAATCTAGATCAAGATGAACTCAAACTTATTAGGCCACTTTGTCTTATTACTGTAAAGCCCGTCATGTTTGTAGCTAATGTAAATGAAACTGGATTTACTAATAACCCTATATTAGATTCACTTAAAACTTTAGGTCAAAAAGAAAACCTTCCTGTGATTTCAATTTGCGCAAAAATTGAAGCTGAGATCGCTGATTTAGAAGATGCAGATAAAGCTATATTTTTAAATGAGCTTGGTTTAAAAGAGCCAGGTCTTGATAGAGTTATTAGAGCAGCATATGAACTATTAGGATTACAAACATATTTTACTGCCGGCGTCAAAGAGGTAAGGGCCTGGACAGTAAAGAAAGGTGCAACGGCACCTGAGGCTGCTGGTGTCATTCATACAGATTTTGAAAAAGGTTTTATTCGTGCTGAAGTGATTTCATACAATGACTTTATTGCATATAACGGTGAACAGAAATCAAAAGAGAGAGGGAAAATGCGCCTCGAAGGCAAAGAATATATTGTTCAAAATGGTGATGTTATGCATTTCAGATTTAATGTGTAATGATCAAACTTTGACTTTAAGTACTTAAAAAAATATAATTCAACGCTTTATTTAGTTCGCAAAATGGTGATGTAGCTCAGCCGGTTAGAGCGCAGGATTCATAATCCTGAGGTCGAGGGTTCAATTCCCTCCATCACCACCATCTTTTAAAAATATCATCATAGATTTAATTCGGCTTTGTAAGGAACTCTTTCATTAAGTTCGTTTGTATAAAGCTCGATATTATTATTTTCTCTGCTTAAAAAATCTTTGATAGCCTGCTCAAATCTTTCATCAAAAATTTTATGAAATGAAAATGTATTAAATGGCTCGAAGCCTCTTGCAAGTTTATGCTCACCTTGCGCCCCACCTTCAAAAGCATTAATTTTATTTTCAATACAAAATTCTTGTCCTTGATAATATGAAAGCTCGAAATGCAATCCTGGATAAAAATTTTTAGCCCCCCAATATCTTCCATATAAAGTTTTTTCATCATATATAAAAAATGACCCTGCGACTGGCGAGTCTGCTTTATTAGCTAACACCAACAATATAGACTCTGGCATTCTTTCTGTAATAAGACTAAAAAAACTTCTTGTGAGATAGGGCTGTGAATGATGTTCATTGTAAGTATTGCAATAACATGTATAAAAAAAATCAAGATCGGCTTCAGTAATTTCAGATCCTTTTATTTTTTTTATATTTAACCCTAATTTTTTAATTTTTTTCCTCTCTTGCTTAATTTTTTTTCGTTTATCATGAGAAAGATTAGATAAAAATTCTTCAAAATGATTGTAGTTTTTATTTAACCATTTAAATTGAACGCCTCGTCGAGGCATCCATTTTGTATTGTGATAAATATCTTGTTCATCTTCATTACAAAATAAAACGTGAGCGGATGACATCTTATTTTTTTGTGAAATTTCTTCGATGTGCTGCAGTATGTTATTTCTAATTGTTTGATTTACGCCAAATATTCTGGGTCCTGTGGCAGGTGTAAAGGGTATGCATGATACTATTTTTGGGTAATAAGATTGCCCATATTGTTGATAAGCCTGGGCCCAAGAAGAATCAAATACATATTCCCCATAAGAATGCTCTTTTAAAAATAATGGCGATGCTCCAATGAGATTATCTTTATCGGTCACAGTGATTGGAAAAGAATGCCATCCTGTATTTGCATTAATGGAACCGGACTCTTCGAGAGATTGAAAAAATTCAATTCTTAAAAATGGATTAGATTTTGTAAGTCTATTCCATGCTTCTTGATTAATGTCTTTAAAACTAGATTGAAATTCGACGCGAGCCATAGCGATCTATTTTAACTAAGATTCACTAAGGATTAATTTATATAGGTGTTTTAGAGCCTGTTGAGGCTTGATTGTTTTTGTGTTTGTTAGTTTCTATAGGATGTTGAGGTGCACGATTTTTTTCAAACTCTTTCGCTAAAAATGCAAGCTCATCGAGGGAAATCACTTCATTTTCATCAATATCTAGACGATTAAATTGACGGGCTACCTGTGGCAAGCATTTTATTGTTTCTGACAAGTCGAGCGTATCATCATCATCTTCGTCACAGCCAATAAAGCGAGCTACAAGGCCTTTTAACATTTCTCTTTGTTTTTCTTCAATGATGTGACTTTCTTTACCTGACGATCTGCCGTAATCAGCAAGTGCACGCCTTATTCTCGCTCGCTCTGCGGGTGATAATTCGCTATTTTCTTTAAGTTTATTAAGCTCAGTACCGACAGAGGAGTTTGTATCTGGCTCAACCTTTTGCACTTGATTATTTGCACCACCAAAAGCCTTCATCGAAAGGCTAAAAATAATAGCAATACAAAAAAAGAATATTTTTAAAAAATTAAACAATTAATTGATTTTTTTAAATAGAAAGGTTAATTATCTTCGATCTTAAATGTAAATAATTTATTACAAGAATAAAGTATATTTGTTT
>SHXT01000027.1 GCA_009693175.1 Candidatus Methylopumilus sp. | reverse complement strand
TAGCTAACATGTTTCCTTTAATGCGGCCTAGTCTTACATAAATATCGATTACCATAATTTCACTTCAAAACCTAAAGACTCATACTGAGATTTTAAAGTAGCTGCTTCTAAATCGGAACTGGCATATAGACGCATGATTTCATGATGATCTTGAAAAATAACAACATAATAACTTGGACTCATACCAATAATAGTTCTCATCAGATATTCTCCTAGTCAGTTTCGTCTGCCCCTCGAATTTGATTAACATCAATATGTGATTTTTGTAATATTGTTTGTTTAAAAGTTTTTTCTTGTTCTTTTCGAAAAACGCAATCTTTTTTATGATTTTCAATGAGTCCGTTGATGGCTGTTGTTTCAACTTTGCAATAACTACAGCGATACTTATACATCTCGCCTTCAATGCGCTCCTGCGGATAATTAATCCAGAATTTAGCTTCCATGAATTACTTTTAAAGCAAGATGGATATACGGTAAGTTACTGATATAAATTACTTTAAAGTTGATACATGGGTAGGGGAGACGCCTTGACATTTTATTTCATTCATTACTTTAGGTTTTTGCCATAGATGCTTTTTGGCACTTGCTAAATATTTTTCTTTAGCTGTATAAGCTAGTTTTAGAATAGGACGATTAATTTTTATATGAATAATTGTCATAAGATTTAAGCAATTCATAATTAGAGCAATTAGGGCATCGATGTAATCCTATGATTTCATCATAAATAGTTTCGGCAAAACCGACATCCCAGCCAAAACTTGTGCATTTGTATTGAATTCTTTCATTTTGAGACTTTTTATCTTTAAGCATATCTATACCTATTAAGCTCATGATAGCCTTAGCCTACTCTGAATAATCAGATATTTCATCTATTTTTTGAAGATTTGAAACCATAATAGAAGTAGTGTTTATTTCGAACCGTCAAAAATTTTGACACTTGTTGTGCTTAGGTGTGTTTGTGGAAATTTATTCATAAAAAACTTCTCGTTGAACCATAGAAAAAGGTTTGGAATATAGGTGTGTTTAAAAGTATCCAGAAACCCGATATTTTGTATGTGATATTGAAATAAGATATAAATAATGCAGAATGGTTTATATGAAATTGATTTCCCCAAAAGACAACCAATTTAGAAAATCAGTTTTACTGGTTGCTTTAGCTAATTTAAGTTATTTTTTTGTAGAATTTTTTGTAGCACGAGATATAAGCTCGATTTCCTTATTTGCTGATAGTGTCGATTTTTTAGAAGATGCTTCAGTGAATATTCTTATTTTCCTAGCAGTTAATTGGACGCATAAAAATAAAGCAAGACTAGCAAAATGCTTAGCAATTTTTTTAGTGATACCTGCCCTAGCTTTTTTATATACTGCCTGGCAAAAATTTTATATACCTATAGTTCCAGATCCTTCGTTGCTGTCTCTTACTGGTTTTGGAGCATTATTGATTAATGTCAGTTGTGCTTTTGTTTTGATGAGATTTAGACATCACCATGGTAGTTTAACAAGAGCTGCATTTCTATCTGCGCGGAATGATGTATTAGCTAATATAGGTATAATTATTGCTGGCTTGTTAGGTTACAAATGGTATTCGATGTGGCCTGATTTAATCGTAGGATTACTTATTATGGCTATCAATCTTGATGCTGCTAGGGAAATCTGGGAAGCTTCAGAGAGTCAAGAGATTTCCTCTAAACCCTAAATATTCAAAGGTGCATTTCTATGAATATACGAGCCACTCAAAAGCTGCATTTTTACTTTTTTATTTCATCGTTATTTTACAAGTTATTAAACACAATCAGTCATGGCAGATGACCATCTTTCCCAACAAGCTTTGTCACCTTGTTTACATACAAAAACATCTCCATCTGTTGTTTTTAATACTTTGACTTCAGTATTTTGAGGCGCTTGATTCGTTTTAAGTTTTTGCGATGCTTTAACTTGTTGCCTTAATTTTGAAGGCATATCTTTCTCCTTTAAGTTTAAGAAAATAAAATTTTAAATTTTATATGTATAAGATTAAGGATTAAATTTTTAGTTCATATTATTAACCTCTAGTTTTAAAGATTTCTAGAACTTAAAAAATCAATTAAACTTAAGCTTGAAAGGTTAAAAGTTGATAGGAAAAATAAGAAAAAAGCTTCTTCCTAAGAAGGTGCTCGCCATAGTTAAAAAAGATTTACTTATCTGCCCAATATGCAAAAGGGCTATCCCTGATTTACAAAAAGATGCTCACCATCTCATTCCAAAGTCTAAAGGTGGTAAGTCAACAAAATTTCTTCATCGCATTTGTCACAAACAAATACATGCATTATTTAATGAAACCGAATTAGCTAAATTATTTAATACAGCGGAATCTTTAACGGAGCATTCAGATATGCAAACTTTTATAAAATGGATTAGAAATAAACCTGATAGCTTTTATGAAAGAGTATCTAAGAGTTCAAGAATTAAGAAATAATTGTTAAAATTATTAATGTTTATGTTGAACTCTAAGACTTAAATTTGCTCTAAAGTTCTATTTTTCCCTGAAATAAGATGGTGGTTATTTTGTGCTTCAATACTTTTGAGAGAGTATTGTGGATGAGAGTATTTAAGGCGGTTAATAATTTTTTTAGGGTTAATTTTAGTTGACGGATTAAGGCTAACAAGTATAGGTTCTGGAGTTTCTAAATTTTGTAATATATTCATATTATAAGTAACGGAAACAGGCTTTGCTGGGTCTGAATTTACATGATAATTCCATGCCGCCCAAGCAAGCTTTCTTTTGGGTAGGAGATTGCTATCATAATGCAGTATGACTTCATTATCTTTATAAGGAATAGATTTTAGAATCTGCTTTTCAAAAACAGAAGAATCTTTAAGTAAAGTCAATGCCTCATCTGAATGACAAGCAAAAATTACCCAATCATATTTTTCAATTTTATGATTCAGCTTTATCTCAACAAAATCTTTTTTTCGGTTTATTGATTGTATTTTGCTATTAAGTTTAATTTTATTTACAAAACTTTTTGTTAGTTGAGACACGTAATTCTTCGAGCCACCAGCGATCGTTAACCACTGTGGTCTATCATTAATATTAAGCATGCCGTGATTACTTAAAAAGCGGATAAAAAATTGTGCTGGAAAATCAAGCATTGTTTTGATATTGGCTGACCATATTGCAGCTCCCATTGGCAAAATATAGTATTTTTTAAAATATTCTGAATAGCGGTGTTGCTCTAAATAATTACCAAGGGTAATTTCACTATCGCTCTCAAGGAGAGTAAGAGAAGATTTATTAAATTTAAGTATTTCGTAAATCATCTTATGAAATTTAAAATTTAAAAGATGAGACCGTTTTGCAAATAAAGTATTTAAACTTGTGCCGTTATATTCTAAATCGTTATGTTTCACACTAAAGCTCATCAAGCTATCCTCATAGCCTACCTTGAGCTCTTTAAGTAATTTTGTGAAATTTGGATAAGTTTTATGATTGAATACAATAAAACCTGTATCTACATTAAAAGTTTGGTTGAATAGGTTAAGTGTATGCGTGTGTGAATGGCCGCCAATACGATCATTTGATTCAAATACTGTAATATCATGTTGTGAATGAAGATAATAAGCAAGCGTATTACCAGCAATCCCAGAGCCTATGATCGCAATCTTCATAGCTTATTTATAAATTTGAATCTGGCTTGCTATTTTTTTAGATTCACGAATGGCAGGTGAAACTGTTCTAATATCCCAAATAATACCTAACATTGATAGCACTTTAAGACCGTAATAAGTAAGATCAATTTCCCACCAATAAAAACCTTGCCTCGCGGAACCTGGAAAATGATGATGATTATTATGCCAACCTTCTCCAAAAGTAATTAAGGCAACAATAAAATTATTCCGACTAGCATCTTTTGTGTGATAACGCTTCTTTCCCCATTGATGCGCAACTGAATTAACAAGGAAAGTAGCATGGTAAAGAATTACAGTAGAAATAGAAAACCCCCAAATGACGAGCTGGTAACCATTAGTATGGAATTCAGGGTAATATTGGTCCATCCATTGACCTAAAAAGAAAAGGCTGAATAATAAAGTGGCAGGCATGAGTAAATCGAATCGATCAATAATTCTTAATTCAGGGAATTTAATTAATTCTCTAACAAAATGCGTATTAGTAACAAAATTTGCTTTACTTAAAAACCATCCCATATGGCTCCAAAAAAAGCCATGCATATTGGGTGAGTGTTTATCATTTGATGTATCTGAATGCATATGATGACCGCGATGATGCGCTGCCCACCATAAAGGTCCCCTTTGCACCGCTGTAGCGCCTATGATTGCAAACACACATTGCGCAACTCTTGATGTTCGGTATGTTTTATGTGAAAAATAACGATGATAGAAGCCTGTAATTGCAAACATGCGAGTTGCAAACAGAATAAACGTCAATACTAATGCAAAAGAACTAAACCCAACTACAAAAACAAATAAGCAAGATACATGAAGAAGAATGAATGGAACAACTCTTATCCAATCAATTTCTTTATTAGAGTAAAGGGAAGCATATTTCTTCTCTAGAAAAGAATTATCAAAGAAATTAAAAAATCGTTTAAAAAATTTCATTATTGGGATTTATTATGTTCAATGTAACGCATTTTTTTTGTGTCATATCTATCTTTTTCTATCTTTTTCACAAGTGCTTCTAATTCTTTTGTTGGAATTGATTTTTGGCGAGACATAATCCAAACATAATCTCTGTCATCTCGAGCGACAATCGTATTTTGATAATTATCATCTAGATAGACAATCTTATATTGAGCTTTAATTGGCCACATAAATTGCATTCGCCAGACTGCATTCCCTGTTCCATTTATAACAAATCCTTTTGGATGATAATCTTTAAAGGGGCTATTTAACGAACCTTCATTAAATGTATTAGTATTCACAATAGTCTTTTAGGTATATAAACCTTTAAAAATTTCAGTTAAGTCACTATGCGCTCTTTATTAGGAGAAAAGTTTTATCATTTGTCATATATCATTAAAATTGCCACTTTGAAATTGGTATTTTAATTGCGTGATTGGGTTCTAAGCCCTGAAACATTAGAACCTAAAGTTAATGTAAATAAAATTACAAGCTCTATCACATTCAATAAAATGATCTATGATGGATTATCTCAAACAACATTGGCTTTTGGACGAAACTCACCAAGCGAAGGAAGATCGACAAATGCCTACCTTATCGAGTCTTCATGGCAATGGACAACTAGCAACACAGTTTTTTTAAGAGCAGAGAAAGTAGATAAAAATGAATTATTTTCAGGGTCTGATATTCATAATCACGCAAACTTCAAAGTTAAGTGTGGGTGCTGTGCATGATTTCCAGAAAAATAATGGGTATACATTGGGTGTTGGAATGACAGGAAGTCTTTATAGTTACCCTAATGAGTTAAATGAGCATTACGGAAGCAGCCCTAAATCAGTTTTATTTTTTATAAGAGTTAAACTTTAGGTATAAATATGAATAAAAAAGAAGAAAAAGCTAAAGATTCAAAGGTTAAAGATTTAGCATTGGAAACAGCCATTAAAGCTTTACTTCCATTAGATCAATTTCCTTATAAAAAAGAAGATAAAGCCTGCACTAAACGATGGCTTGAATTACAATCTGATTGTGCTTGATTTATATGTCTTATGAAACGGTATATTTGGCAGGTGGCTGCTATTGGGGCCTTGAAAAACTCTTAAGCAAGATACCTGGCGTCATTGAGACCAGTGTAGGCTTTTCAGGCGGACATGTTAAAAACGTAGGTTATCGGGAAGTGTCTACAGGAACTACAGGCCATGCTGAAACAGTAAAAGTTGTTTTTGACTCTAATATTTTAAGTTTTACAGATTTACTTTTACATTTTTTCAAAATACATGACCCTACAACACTCAATCAGCAAGGTAATGATATAGGCACTCAATATCGATCAGCTATTTTTGCGACAAGCAAAGAGCAAATGTTGTTGGCTGAGGACTTAATTAAAAAAATAGATTCGTCAGGCGCACTAAAACACAAAATCATGACCGAAGTAGATACATTCAACTCATTTTTTCCTGCTGAAGAAGCTCATCAAAAATATTTGCAAAAATATCCAGATGGATACACCTGCCATTTCATCAGAAATATAGATTTTAGAGACATCTAAATAAGATGTTTTAAAAGCTAAAATATGGGTATACATTTTTAGTTTTTTTAAAATTATTCTATGAAGTATTTTTTTCTTTTACTTTTATTAATTTCTTGCCAGATTGCGCCATCAAAAGATTTATTCAATTCGAGTGTTGGAAAAAATCCGATATTACCTAAACCCACGCTATCTCTCATCCCAGCGGTTAATATTGCTAAAGCATCACAATGGCCCGAAGGGTTAATGCCACATGTAAAAGATGGTTTTACTATTAATCTTTATTCGAAAGAGCTGATTCACCCGCGTTGGTTATATGTATTACCTAATGGCGATGTGTTGGTTGCTCAGAGTAATAAACAATCACCTAAAAAAACACGAAACTTAAAAGATTTAATCACTGGTTACGTCATGAAGCGCGCTGGCGCTGGTAATGAAAGTCCAGATAAAATAACGCTACTTCGAGATAAAAATGGTGATGGTGTAGCTACATTAGCCAGTGATTTTTTAACAGGCCTACATTCGCCATTTGGCATGACACTAATTGGTAATGATTTATATGTAGCCAATACTGATGGAATTCTTCGTTTTAATTATGAGTTAGGAGATACATCAATTGATACCAAAAAATATCCACCAGAAAAAATTGTTGATTTACCTGAAGGAGAAATTAATGGACATTGGACTAAAAATATTATTGCATCTCAAGATGGTTTAAAACTTTATGTAACCGTGGGTTCAAATAGCAATATTGGTGAAAGAGGATTAGATCAAGAAAAAGATAGAGCAGTTATTTTAGAAATTGATCTTCAAACCAAACAAAAAAGAATTTATGCGTCAGGTTTAAGAAATCCTAATGGCCTTGCATGGCAACCTTTAACCAATCAATTATGGACTGTAGTAAATGAACGAGATGAGTTAGGTAATGATTTAGTGCCTGATTATTTAACTTCTGTACATGATGGTGATTTTTTTGGTTGGCCTTATGTTTATTATGGTAATCATAAAGATCCTCGTGTAAAAGAAGTTATGCCAGAGAACTTACATGCTCGTTCTCCGGATTATGCATTAGGGGCGCATGTGGCAGCCTTAGGTTTAGTTTTTTCTAATACATCACAATTTAAATCACCTTATAAAAATGGCGTATTTGTGAGTGAGCATGGTTCATGGAACAGAGAACCTCGTAGTGGTTATAAAGTTATTTTCATTCCTTTTAAAAATAATGAGCCCGAGGGATCCCCTGTAGATGTCGTAACAGATTTTGTGGTGAATAATGAAGCATATGGAAGACCGGTGGGATTAGTTATCGATAAACAAGGCAATCTTCTTATTGCTGATGATGTAGGTAATCGTGTTTGGAGAATTGGTCCAAAATAATAAAGGTAATTTAACCGTCAAAACTTTTGACGCTTGGTGTGTTGGGGGGGTTACGTAGAAAACTCAGGAATAAATTTTAGATCAATCCAACGTTTGGGTCAGCTAGGGTCTCAACTCTATAAGGCCGGTAAACTTAAGAGTCCGCTGCTCTACCAGCTGAGCTAATCCCCCAGAAGTCGATATTTTACAGTATTTGTGGGGGTTGTAGAGGGTTCAGCTCACTCAAAAGTAGCACAGATCAAAAAGGGGTGTGTTACAAAATATCCGGAATCCGGATATTTTGTATAAGCCTATCTATTTTAATTAGAATCATATTGACAAGTATGGTGCTAATATTCGATGCTAGGAACTACTAAAGGAATTTGATTATGACCATACGTATAGGCGATGAAGCGCCAAATTTTAAAGCAAAAACTACTGAGGGCCTTATTGATTTCCATCAATGGATTGGTGATAGTTGGGCTATTCTATTTTCACATCCTAAAGATTTCACACCAGTTTGTACGACGGAATTAGGTTATGTTGCTAAATTAAAGCCAGAATTTGATAAGCGGAATACTAAAGCTATTGGATTAAGTATTGATCCTGTAAGCGATCACGAAAGATGGGTTGGAGATATCACTGAAACTCAAGGTTATGCTGTAAATTATCCATTAATTGGAGATGATGACTTAGTGGTAGCAAAACTCTTCGACATGATTCACCCTAATGCGAGTGGAGGTTCAAGAACAGCGCAAGATAATGCAACTGTTAGATCAGTCTTTATTATTGGACCAGATAAAAAGATTAAAGCTATTCTTATCTATCCAATGAGCGCAGGGAGAAACTTTGATGAAATCTTAAGGTTACTTGACGCAATACAACTAAATGCTAAACATCAAGTTGCAACACCTGTGAATTGGAAAAATGGTGATGATGTGATTATTCCGCCAACTGTTTCCAATGAAGATGCAGCGAAGAAATATCCTGATGGATTTAAAACGATTAAGCCTTACTTAAGAACCGTTCAACAGCCAAAGTAACTTTAAATTTGAGATATTCCAAGATTTAGGGTCAGCTAGGGTGGTAACTCTATCAGGCCGGTAAACTTAAGAGTCCGCTGCTCTACCAGCTGAGCTAATCCCCCAGAAAGTGATATTTTACAGTATTTGTGGGGGATTGAAGATGGGTTGGGTGGTAGGGTCTCGATTAGAGTTAGATAGTTGATAGGGGATAGCCTAAGGCTGCAGCAACTGCAACATGGCTAATATTTCCTCGATAAACATTGAGCCCATTTTTTAAATGAAGGTTTTCTTGCATGGCTGTGACATAACCCTTATTTGCAATCTCCAATATAAATGGTAGCGATGCATTTGTTAATGCTAATGTTGATGTGCGGGCAACCGCGCCAGGCATGTTCGCAACGCAATAATGCACCACATCATTCACTATATAAGAAGGAGCTTCATGCGTTATAGGCCGGCAAGGTGCTGAGCCGTCCGTCTTCAACCGGGGCGCCCACCGTGAAGTGGTAAAAACTCTGCCACTCACCTGAAGTAATGCCGAAAGCCTCGTGGACAGGGTCGTCGAAGTAGCAGCCGATCCCGGTAGCGCGGATGCCGGCCTCTTCGGCCTCAAGATAAAGCAGCTGGCCCACCATGCCGGCCTCCCAGAACAGGTTGCGGTAGAAGGCGACACCGTAGGTAGCCAAACTATCCCTGTAGTCGGCGATCATGGCTAGGCTGAAGGCGCCATCGCCGGCGATCTTTTGGCCGCAGGAGACGGTAGTCGCCAGCGCTCGATAGTCCCCTTCCTGGAGCAGGTATAAGGGGAGCCCGGGTGGACAGGCTGGCACGCGCTGCCAACAAAATTCTGAATCCATCACCGCCTTGAGAGTCTCGACCTTGTCCGGATCTCTGGCGAGTGCGTAGAGGCCGGGTGGTACGCCGTCGACGCGGTGGATGAAGAGCCCGAGGTGAATGCGTGGCCGCCAGGGAATCGCGTCCCAGGGCATTGATCGCTCGTTGCGCGTCGGAATCAATCGAGCGAGCATGCGGAAGAAGGTTGCTTGTGAAATCGCAGTCGAGCCATCCATCGCTACCGCGCTGCGGCGGCCAAGAATGGCCTTCTCCGCACTGAGCAGACCCTGACGGACAGGTGTCCCGAAAAGCGCATCTTCCGAGGGAAATCTGGAGAAGTCCTCCTTGATAGGCGAGCTTTCGCAGCGGCGCGTCGCCTTTGCAATCTCATTGATCACCGGCCACTCGACGCTGTGCTCGAAGCTTAGCGTGTTGGCCACACCCTGCCAAAATACACCAGCGCCGTGCATCGTCATCGGTTTCGAGTCGGCCGCAAGCTGCATCGGAAAATCCGGTGCAATCAACACGAGCAGTTCAGCTTCCTCGCGCTCTGCCTCCGCGAAATCCTCATCGCGGTCAAGCCCAAGCAGGCTAGAGAGGTTGCTGTTGCTAACGCCGTCAAGAAGCAGCAATTTCCAGCCTAGTGCCGCTGCTGCGATACGCAGACTGGCAAGCGCGTGGCCGACATCGTGCTGGCAGTAGCGGAACGCACGCTCACCGTACTTCCAGGCTTCGCGCCAATGCACCGAGGATAGGCCCACGAGGAAGGATCTCTCAGGGAAAGGCGCAATCAGCTCGGTCCACCGCTTCGCTTCGAGCACGGCTCGCCGTTCGAGGGCGTGCTCTCTTGGCGCATAGTGGTACACGGCGGCCATGTTACCGAGCTGATCGAGCGCAGGCAGCAGGGCATAACCCTCGGTCGGATGAAGATTCCCGCTCGACGGATTTGCGCGCAACGACCACCGAGTCTCGCCGACTTGCTTCCAT
>SHXT01000026.1 GCA_009693175.1 Candidatus Methylopumilus sp. | reverse complement strand
GTTTTCCTGTTGATTTGGACTTAGCGTGGCATCTTCTTGCACCATACTTTTCTACACTAGGTAATGGCATTGTTAGCTTCGTTACACTGCTTAAAAAGCTTAAGCGGGGACTTCATTTTCCATTTTGTCGTACACCTCTTCCGCCATTATTTTATTGATGCTTCTAGTGTTTTTATCAAATGATTTATTTTTATTTTATTAAGCATTTGATTGTCTTTGTATGAAATCAAGAAAGTATCTTCTGCACGCGACCCTAGGGTATTTATTTTTGCATGATTGATTGATATATCTTCTTTAGTTAATTGATCAGATATTAAAGCTAGAAGACCATTTCTATCGTCTGTAATTATGTCTAATTGATATATGGGGGAATCTTTAATTTGTAGAATCGAAATTTTTGTATCAAAAAGATGATGCATTGCTTGTCGACTTCGTTCAGCGAGTTTAGTAGGTATTGTTTTATAATTTTCTTTTAGTCTGTTTGATAATTCAGTTTCAATAAATTTAAATAATCCTTCATAACTTACTGATTTAGGATTTGCATCGAGTAAGTCATAAAGATTAAGCGCATAGTCATGATCTGTTGTATATATTTTTGCAGCTACAATGCCATAACCTATTTCATCAAAAAAATGACAGATTTTATTAAAAATACGAGTAGCATTTTTTTGATAAATTAAGACTTCGATACCTTCACCACTCGGTCGATGTCTTATGCGAATAATTGGTTTCTTACTTTCAGAATGCGAAAATAAAAGCCTTGTTTGCCAAGCAATTTCTTCTTCAGTGTATTTGTAAAAATAATCTTCACCAAAATTTTTCCAAAGCGAAGTGTAATTATAGTTTTTGATGTTGTATGTATTTAAGATTAAAGATGCATTCTCTTTTCTTGTTGCAATTAAATTTTCCAAAGAGACATTCGTTTGCTCTAAGTAATGAAGTGTATATTTAAAAAGATTTTTTAAAAGCACTGCTTTCCATTGGTTCCATATATGCGGACTTGTAGCTCTTATATCAGCAACAGTTAATAAATAAAGTGAAATTAATTTTTCTTTTGTATTAACTTTTTTAGAAAATTCCTCAATAACTTTAGGATTAGAAAGATCAAATTTTTGCGCGGTGTGAGACATGATAAGATGTGATTTAACTAGCCATTCAATAAGTGTCTGATCATCAGCCGATAGATGATTAAGTTTACAAAACGCCACAACATCTTTAGCGCCAAGCTCAGAATGATCTCCACCACGCCCTTTCGCAATATCATGAAATATAGCAGCTAGGTAGAGAAGATATTTATGAGCATAGTTTTTAAATAGCTCATAACAATCTGGAAACTCATGCTTTAACTCTTCTTTAGAGAATCTTCTTAAGTTACGAATTACATTCAGTATGTGCTCGTCGACTGTATAGATATGAAATAAATCATGTTGCATTTGACTGACTATTTTTCCAAAAGCAGGTATGTATGCGCCAACAAGATTGCATTTATTCATAATACGTAGCGCACGATTTACTTTTTCTTCTGACTTTAAAATAGATAAGAATTTTTGTTGTTGAAGTTTATTTTTTCTAAAAGCCAGATTAATTTTTCTTGTAGATTCTTTGATAAGGATAAGAAGGTTTGGCCCTAATGACTTGATGGATGGATATTTCTGAAAGGTAATAAAGATATCAAATACATAAGGTGTAATTGAATGACCCTTAAAATTTGGGTTTATTTCTAGATGATCATTTTGGATTAAAAAAAGATCCGTCCCTGAAATTTTTTTTATTTTTTTACTAGGTTTTGGATTTAATTTCTTAAGTAATACTTCATTGATATAAGTTGTAAAGTTAATGTTTTCATAGACATTTCTCATAAATAATTCACTTCTTTTTTTATGAGCTGTATTTTTGTATTTAAGCAAAAGACCTAATTGATTCTGATAGTCGAAAAGTAATCTATCCTCATTTTGTTTTGCTGTGAGGTGAAGAAGTATCCTGAGAGTTTTAAAAAAAAGATCGACTTTAATAAGATATTGGTAATCTTTTTTATTGAGGTATTTTTTTTGATTGAGTGTTTTGATTGAGAATTCTTTAATGCACGATTTACCTATCCACTGAATCATATGTAAATCTCTTAATCCACCAGGACTTTCTTTGATGTTTGGCTCTAATTGGTATGCTGATTGATTGTATTTAAGATGCCTATTTCCCTGCTCCTTCAATTTTTTTTGATAAAAATCGACAGGAACTATCGTTTGCCAAATGATTTTTTTTAAATCTTGATAAAGTGTTTTATCGCCATTCAAATATCGACACTCTAAAAGATTTGTTTGTATCGTGACATCTTTTTTGATTTCGATTTTTGATTCTTTGAGATTACGTACACTGTGGCTTACCCTTAACCCAATATCCCATGAGAGGGTTATCAATTGCTCAATTTTGCTGGCAAGATCTTTGTTTGTAATCCTAGGCGTGAGAATAAGTAAATCAACATCGGAGTGAGGGAAAAGTTCTTCGCGTCCATAGCCTCCGCAGGCGATAAGTGTGGCTTCTTTTTTAATCTCAAGATGTGTCCAGAGATAATTGATTACTTTATCAATAAGGAGAGAATGCTCTTTAAGATAGACCGCACTATCTCGTTTTTTTAAGAATGTTTTTATAAGAATTAACTCATTAGAAGCCAATTCTTTTTTTAAACGAAATATCTCTTTTTGGATCAAGATTTAATCAGTGAATGTTGGTGGTGGAGGTGTTTTATCTGAAATTGTAAGTACCTCATAACCATTCTTTGCCACTAGAATGGTATGTTCCCATTGCGCTGACAAACTTCGATCCTTAGTAACAATCGTCCAGCCATCTGGCATTTGCTTAATGTCACGTTTGCCTGCGTTAATCATAGGTTCAATGGTGAATATCATACCTGTCTCCAGGGTAAGTCCTGTGCCCTGTCTTCCATAATGAAGTACCTGAGGTTCCTCATGAAAGCGTTTACCAATGCCGTGACCACAGAATTCTCGTACTACACTAAACCCATTTTTTTCAGCGAAGTCTTGTATTGCAAAGCCAATATCACCTAATTTTGCACCCGGTTTAACTTCTTTGATACCTAGCCACATAGCTTCGTAAGTAAGTTTGCATAGTCGTTTTGCCTGAATGGAGGTCTCTCCTAAAAGAAACATGCGACTAGTATCTCCATGAAACCCATCTTTAATGACTGTAATATCAATATTTACGATGTCACCTTCTTTTAAAGTCTTCGGCCCTGGCACGCCATGACAGATTTGATGGTTCACCGAAGTGCAAATTGATTTAGGATAGGGCGTATGACCATCTGGCGCGTAATTGAGGGGGGCTGGAATAGTATTTTGTACATTCACCATATAATCATGACAAAGCCTGTCAATTTCTTCTGTAGTGACTCCAGGCCTTACAAAAGGCATAATAAAATCAATGACTTCCGAGGCTAATTTGCCCGCAATTCGCATTTTTTCTATTTCTTGGGAGTTTTTGATATGAATAGTCATGATTTACTGCGTTTAGATTACGTTTAAACTTAGTTTTTGTGCTATTATAGCGCGCTTCTTCAAGGATTTTGAGGAAAAATTTTGCATTACTTAACGTTAGGGTGTCTATGAAAATAGATGTAATTAAGTAATGTTTTTTTAACCCATAACAACGGAGTCAATTATGTCAGTTACTATGCGTCAAATGTTAGAAGCGGGTGTCCATTTCGGTCATCAAACCCGTTATTGGAATCCAAGAATGGCACCATTCATTTTTGGTGATAGAAATAAAATTCATATTGTGAATCTTGAAAAAACATTGCCTATGTTTGAAGAGGCTTTGAAATATATTCGTACACTTGCAGCAAATAAAGGACGTATTCTTTTTGTAGGTACCAAAAGACAAGCACGAGAAATTCTTAAAGAAGAAGCATCACGCGCTGGCGTATCTTATGTCAACCATCGTTGGTTGGGCGGCATGCTTACAAACTTTAAAACAGTAAGACAATCAATCAAGCGATTGAATGATTATGAAGCGATGCTTCAAGATGGAACTTTGCAAAAGTTTAATAAAAAAGAAGCGCTAGGTTATAAGCGTGATTATGAAAAATTACAACGATCAATTGGTGGTATCAAAGATATGACAGCACTTCCTGACGCCATATTTGTGATTGATGTAGGCCATGAAAGTGGTGCCGTTGTTGAAGCGAATAAACTTGGTATACCTATCATTGGTGTTGTAGATACAAATAATTCACCGGATGATATTTCATATGTGATCCCAGGTAACGATGACTCGAGTAGAGCTATTAGACTTTATGCAAGAGGAATAGCTGATGCAGTATTGGAAGGTAAGAGTCAAGCATTGAATGAACTTGCTAAGTCAGTGTCTCAAGAAGAAGAGTTTGTAGAAGTAACTGAGACTGGAGTCGAGTAATCATAAAATGATTTTATAAAAGGGGCTTCATGCCCCTTTTTTAATAATAAATTAATTAATACAGAATTTAAGGGGTAATCAAAGTGGCAGAAATAACTGCAAGCATGGTTAAGGATCTTCGTGATCGAACAGACGCACCGATGATGGATTGTAAAAAAGCACTAACAGAGGCAGAAGGCGATAGCGCGCGTGCTGAGGAAATTTTAAGAGTTCGTTTTGGCAATAAAGCAATTAAAGCTGCGGAAAGACTTGCAGCTGAAGGTATTGTGGTTGCTTTTGTAGCTAAAGATGGTAAAACAGGCACGCTTCTTGAGGTTAATTCAGAAACCGACTTTTGTGCTAAAAATGAAGATTTTTTAAAATATGCACACGATCTTGTAAGTCATATTAATGAAAAAAGTCCAACTAACATTGAAGCCGCAGGAAGTATAGCTATGGCGTCTGGAACTGCTGAAGAAGTAAGGGCGCAACTTGTTGGAAAAATTGGTGAAAACATTACCCCACGTCGATTTATTCGCTACCAAACATCAGGTCGCGTTATCAGCTATGTGCATAGTGGCAGAATTGGCGTATTACTAGATCTTCAAGGTGGTGATGAGCTTTTAGGTAAAGATTTGGCGATGCATATTGCAGCCAACAAACCTAAAGCACTTAATGCGTCAGGCATTGATCCTGCATTAATCGAAGTTGAAAAACGTGTAGCAATCGAAAAAGCAAAAGAGGCCGGTAAGCCCGAAGCTATGTTAGAAAAAATTGTAGAAGGTACTGTTCAGAAATTTCTTAAAGAAGTCACTTTGCTTAATCAACCTTTTGTAAAAGACGATAAAGTAAGTATTGAGCAGTTATTAAAATCTCATAATGCAACAGTGAATGCTTTTAGTATCTTCTCAGTAGGTGAGGGTATTGAAAAAGCAGTTGTGGATTATGCGGCAGAGGTTGCAGCAGCAACGAAGGTTTAAGTATCAGAAAAATATATAAAGGATTGTATGTTACATACAATCCTTTTTTTATGCCCACCATTTAAAAATGCGTTAAACTTTAACTAAATTATGACTCAATCTGCTTACAAAAGAATTCTCTTAAAAATATCAGGCGAAGCCTTGATGGGAGAGGATCCTTTTGGCATTAATCAACATACGATTTCAAATATTGTGCATGAGATTAAAGAGGCACTTGATTTAAAAGTTCAGATGGGTATTGTGATTGGTGGTGGCAATATATTTAGAGGGGTAGCTTTGGGAGCGGCAGGTATGGATAGAGCTACTGCAGATTATATGGGCATGTTAGCAACAGTGATGAATGCTCTAGCACTTCAAGATGCTATGAAACACGCAGGTATTGTCGCTCGCGTTCAATCGGCGCTTAATATTGAGCAAGTAGTTGAACCTTACATTCGAGGTAAGGCTATGCGTTATCTTGAAGAAGGTAAGGTAGTTATATTTGCAGCAGGCACCGGCAATCCATTTTTTACAACAGATACAGCTGCAGCACTTCGCGGCGTTGAAATGAATGCTGACATTATGATTAAAGCTACAAAGGTAGATGGTATCTACTCAGAAGATCCGAAAAAGAATCCAAAAGCTAAGCGTTATGAGGTGGTGAGTTTCGATGAAGCGATTCGTAAAGATCTAAAAGTGATGGATGCTACGGCACTCACCTTATGTCGTGATCAACAATTACCGATCGCAGTTTTTAATATTTTTAAATCAGGTGCATTAAAAAATATTTTATTAGGACAAAATGAAGGCACGCTTGTCATGCCTAGCATACATTGACTAAAGAGGACTGTAATGATTGAAGCGATAAAATCAAATATAACAGAAAAGATGCAAAAATCTTTAGATTCTTTTAAATCAGATCTTGCAAAAGTGAGAACAGGTAGAGCACATACGGGCTTGCTTGATCATATTCTCATTGATTATTATGGATCTATGGTTCCTATTAATCAGGTAGCAGGTGTTAATTTAGGCGATGCAAAAACAATTAACATTCAACCTTATGAAAAAAATATGGTAGCTAAGATTGAGAAGGCAATACGTGATAGCGATCTTGGTTTAAATCCTGCAACTTCAGGTAATATGATTCGCGTTCCAATGCCCTCACTCACAGAAGAGCGAAGAAAAGACTTAATTAAAGTTGTGCGTTCAGAAGCAGAGTCAGCAAAAGTCGCCATAAGAAATATTAGACGCGATGCTAACGATACTTTAAAAAAATTGATTAAAGAAAAAGAAATCAGTGAAGATGATGAACGTCGATCGCAAGATGAAGTACAAAAAATTACAGATAAATTTATTGCCGAGATTGACAAACTTCTTCAATCAAAAGAATCTGAATTGCTTGCTATTTAGTGTTTAATTTTTTTCGTTCAACACAGAAGAAAGATGTACTTATAGAAAAACCTAATCACATTGCCATTATTATGGATGGCAATGGAAGGTGGGCTAAAAAACGTTTTATGCCTCGTATCTCTGGGCATAAAAAAGGCCTTGAATCCGTAAGAAACGTTATTAGTCAATGCCAGAAGTTAGACATACCTTTTCTAACACTTTTTGCTTTTAGTACAGAAAATTGGTTAAGACCCTCACAGGAGGTTAATTTTTTAATGTCTTTATTTCAAGATTCCATTATAAAAGAATCCTCCAGTTTAATAAAAAATAATGTTCAGTTTAAACTTATTGGTGATCGTAAACCATTTTCAAAATCATTGATTAGTAAGATAAAAAATCTAGAAAGACTTACCGAAAAAAATACAGGTCTTACATTAAGTGTCGCAATTAATTATGGTGGTAGATGGGACATTGTGAATGCCGTTAATCAATATCAAAAAAGCGATCATTCAAAAAAAACATTTACTCAGAAAGATCTCATTAAAAATCTTTCTTTAAATTTTGCACCAGATCCAGATTTTCTTATCCGTACAGGCGGTGAAAAGCGCATTAGTAATTTTCTGTTATGGCAATTTTCATATACAGAATTATATTTTACTGAGACGTTATGGCCTGATTTTAATGAGAAAGTATTTATGGATGCGTTATTTGAATTTCAAAGAAGAGAACGTAGGTTTGGTAAAACAAGTGAGCAGCTATAAATGTTGATGTCTCGTATTTTTTCTGCATTTATCATGTTAAGTATATTTCTTTCCTGTCTTTTTCTATTTTCAGGAAAATTTTTCGCTTCCATTGTTTACATAGCATCTTTATTAGCACTTTACGAATGGTCTAATCTTTTAAATTTTAAGCGACACGAAAAGATTAATTTTTTAGTAGTTTCTTTAATCTTAATGTACTTAATAGGTAATTATCTTGAAGATAAAGAAGCTAATTTCTTATTAATAGTGGCTACTATTTTTTGGTTATGTGTAGCGCCATTATTCTTGATATTTAAATTGTCAGTTCAAAATCGTGTGATTAGTTTTGTTATGGGCTGGATTCTTATCATGCCACTTAGTGTCGCTTTAAACTTTTTATATAAGATAAGCCCTTGGATTGTGTTGCTTGTTCTTAGTGTAATTTGGCTGGCCGACTCAGGTGCTTATTTTTTTGGTAAGCAATTTGGCAGGATAAAACTTGCACCATCAATTAGTCCCGGAAAAACTTGGGAGGGATTTGTAGGTGCAATAATCATAGTAACATTATTTTCTCTAGTGATGACATATTGTGGTTTTGTAAGACTATATCCATCCATTTTATTTTTTAATTTAATTTTAATATTCAGTGTCGAAGGAGATCTTTTTGAGTCTTATATTAAAAGGATAGCTAAAGTAAAAGACAGTAGTGATTTAATTCCAGGTCATGGAGGTGTCCTTGATCGGATAGATAGCCTTTGCTCAAGCTTACCTTTAGCCACTATTATTCTTATGACACCATCTTTTTTTGGAAAAATACTTTAAGTGGAAAAAATTGTTATTCTAGGTTCGACAGGGAGCATTGGTTGTAATGCGCTTCAAGTCATAAAGTTGCATAAAGAAAAATATAGCATTTTTGCACTGACAGCCAATCAAAATGTTACTTTATTAACTGAGCAATGTATCAATTTTAAACCTCAATTTGCAATTGCTTTAGATCATTATGCAAATCAAGAATTAAAAAAAAATCTTCGTGAGTTAAATTCAAAAACGATCGTTCTGGATGATATCGAATCTATGGAGTGGGTTGCGTCGCATGAAAGTGCTTCCACGATCATTTCAGCTATCGTCGGTGCGGCAGGTTTAAAGCCAACAATGGCTGCAGTTAATGCTGGTAAAAAAATTCTTTTAGCTAATAAAGAAACGCTTGTGATGGCGGGCGAATTGTTCATCAAAGCGATCAAACGTTCGCATGCCACCTTGATACCGATTGATAGTGAGCATAATGCGATCTTGCAGGTATTACCGCAAAATAACAAACTCAATCACAAATTGCATGGTGTAAAAAAGATATTAATAACTGCGTCAGGAGGACCTTTTAGAGAGTTATCTAAAAAAGACTTAGAGATGGTGACGCCTCAAGAGGCACTTCGTCATCCCAATTGGGTTATGGGCAAAAAGATTACGATTGATTCCGCAACTATGATGAACAAGGGCTTGGAAGTTATCGAAGCTCATTGGTTATTTAATATTCCAATTTCAGATATTGAAGTTGTGATTCATCCGCAAAGTATTATTCATTCTCTTGTTCAGTATACTGATGGAAGCACATTAGCTCAGCTTGGCAATCCTGACATGAGAACACCTATTGCTTATGCATTAAGTCATCCGGAAAGGATTGAGTCTGGTGTTGAAGGGCTTAATCTCATACAAATAGGAAGACTTGATTTTGAAGCGCCTGATTTCGATAGATTTCCTTGTCTTAGATTGGCTTATGAGGCTGCAAAGATGTGTCAAAATGCTACAACTATTCTGAATGCCGCAAATGAAGTGGCAGTCGAAGCATTTTTAAATAGATCTATAAAATTTAATCAAATTCCTCAGCTTGTCGAATCTTCAATGCATACAATCAAAGCTTCACCATTAGAGTCTATTCAAGCTGTATTAGCCACTGACCAAGAGACACGAAGCTTTGCAACTTCATGGGTTGATCGTCATAGGTATTAATTCATTGTAATATTATTATTATTATTCATATAGTTATAAAATATATTAAAAGTAAAGTATTAGAAAGTAAATCATTCCAATCCCGTCATTCCAAATTGGGTTGAATTTTTAATATCGCCATTTCATTATTTAAACGGGAAAATATCCACTTTAATTATCTTAAAATGAGCCTATTATTGCGAATCCATAATGAACAAAAAATGATGTTAAGTCAAAGGGTTGGGATTTTAATTTTAGGTTTACTAACTTCAATTGCGTTGTATAATACCGCCTGTTGATATCTATTAGGAAGCTAATGACTTTCAGATCTAAACTAGCTTTATTTATCTCACTTTTCTTTTTCTCCTTAGTAAGCTTTGCTTTAGAACCCTTTGTCATTAAAGACATTAAGATTGAGGGTCTTCAAAGAACTGAACCTGGTACGGTATTTAACTATTTACCGGTTCAGGTTGGAGATACTATGACAGAAGACAAGTCTTCTGAGGCTATTAAATCACTTTATCGCACGGGGTTTTTTAAAGACGTGCGCATTGAAGCCGAAGAGGGAATTCTTGTTATTACTGTTCAAGAAAGACCTTCTATTGCAGACATTCAATTTTCAGGCAATAAACAATTTCAAACAGACAAATTAAAGGTCGGTTTTGATTCTTTAGGGGTTGCTGCTGGACAAGTTTATGATAAATCAAAATTAGCATCTGCTGAGACGGAGATAAAAAAACAATATTTAGCGCAAGGGAAATACACTGCCATAGTTAAAACATCTGTGTCACCATTAGAAAGAAATAGGGTAGCAATACGTTTTGATATTGAAGAGGGCATTATTTCACGTATCAAAGGCATTGATGTGGTTGGAAATCAAACCTATAGTCAATCAGATATCATTTCTCAGTTTGAATTAAAAACTACCAATTGGTTATCTTGGTGGTACAAAGATGATCAATATTCAAAACAAAAACTAACGGCTGATTTAGAAACGCTTAAATCTTTTTATATGAATCGAGGGTATTTAGAATTTTCTCTAGATTCAACACAGGTTTCTATAACGACCGATAAAGAAGACGTCTACATTACAATTAATATCACCGAAGGTCCAAAGTATAAAATATCTGATATTAAATTTGCAGGTGATCTTCAGCAAGTCCCAGAAGAAGAACTTAAATCTTTAGTCAAAATTAAAAAAGATGATATTTTCAATCGTGAAAAAATTAGTGAATCAACAAAAGCTATGAATGCTCGTTTAGGCAACGATGGTTTTGCATTCTCGAATGTGAATCCAATTCCTGAAATTAATAAAGAAGAACACACAGCAGTATTTACATTTTTTGTTGATCCTGGAAGAAGAGTGTACGTGAGACGTATTGATATTGAAGGTAATGCTAGAACTCGAGACGAAGTCATTAGACGAGAATTTAGACAGGTTGAATCAGCTTTGTATGCTGCAGATAAAATTCAACGATCTAAAGAAAGACTCAAAAGAACCCAATTTTTTTCAGATGTTAATATTGAAACACCAGCAGTGGCTGGAACTACCGACCAAGTTGACCTTAAGGTTAAAGTGACTGAAAAAAATACAGGCAGCATTATGTTTGGTGCTGGAATAAGTAGTAGCGAGGGATTGGTTGGAAGTTTCACAGTGACACAGGCAAACTTTTTAGGCACAGGAGACCGCGTTTCTGCAACAGTCAACACCGGGTCTGTTAATAAAATCTACTCCTTAAGCACAACAAAACCTTTTTATACGCCTGATGGTGTTAGCCTTGGTTATGATATCTATTTGCGCGATTTTAATACAGGCTCTCTTGATGTTGCGTCTTACAAAACATCGTCATATGGAGCTGGTATTCGATTTAGTGTTCCTATTAGTGAAAAAAATTCAGTTACGTACGGGCTAACTGCAGATAGCACAGATGTAAGTGGATTATCTCTTGACTCACCTTCTCGCTTCGTTTCATATTGTTCAAAAGTGAAGGGTGTAGCTAATGCAACCGCTTGTAGTATGGCTTCAGTAACAGGATCGCTTGGTTGGGTTAAAGATACACGTGATGATATTTTATTTCCTAAGAAGGGTGAATTTATTCGTATCCATGGGGAAATTTCAGCGCCAGGTCTTGATATACAGATGTATAAAATTATACTTCAAGAAAATTGGTTTAAAGAAATCAACCAGAGTATGACTTTAATGTTGGGTGGCCAATTAGGTTATGGAGATAGTTACGGTGGTAAAGAGTTCCCATTCT
>SHXT01000010.1 GCA_009693175.1 Candidatus Methylopumilus sp. | reverse complement strand
AAGTTAAATAACTTAACGTTTAATTACCTATGACAAAAATAGATGACTGCACACTGATTCTGTTTGGTGCAAGTGGAAACCTTTCTAGAATAAAACTTATTCCAGGTCTTTTTAGACTTGATACGCTTGACCGACTACCCGAAAAAATGAAAATTCTTTCGGTGGGGAGGTCCCCACTTGAGGAATCAGCTTGGCGAGATGACATCAAATCCATGCTTGATATCAAATTCAAAAAAAATTATGACACAAAAGTATTTGAACGTTTTATCGCGCGTAATTTCTACCAAGCAAATCCACCTAGCGATGAAAATGCATTCAAAAAATTAAGTGACCGTCTTTCAAATAAATCAACTTTTCCACAAAATTTAGCGTTCTTTTTATCTGTAAGACCTTCTGACTTTGCATTAATTGTTGATCAGCTCGCAAGCGTTGGGTTAACTGAAGAAAGTAAATCATGGCGTCGTGTGGTTATTGAAAAACCATTTGGTACAAATTTAGAAACGGCTCAAGCACTCCAAAAATCGATTACAAAACATTTAAAAGAAACGCAAATTTACCGTATTGATCATTACCTGGGCAAATCAGCATTACAAAATATCTTACTCACACGTTTTGTAAATCATATTTTTGATCCGCTTTGGACGCATGAACATATCGATCATATTCAAATTACAAATAATGAAACCCTTGGTGTGGGCGAAAGAACTCAATTCTACGATGCCACTGGCGCACTTCGAGATATGATTCAAAGTCATCTTATGCAAATGCTTGCATTAACCACAATGGAAATGCCTAAAACGTTAAGTCCTGAAAATATTCGCGCTGAAAAAATTAAAGCACTTGAGTCTATTATTCCTATCCCATTAAATGAACTTCATAAGCATGCTTTTAAAGCACAGTATGGTCGAGGAAAAATTAATGGTGAAGAGGTTAAGGGCTATTTAGAAGAATTAAAAAATCCAAAAAGCGTAGTTGAAACTTATGCAGCTCTTAAATTCTATATCAATACACCTCGATGGAAGGGTGTCCCTATGTATATCAGAACAGCAAAACGTCTCCATGCATCAGACACAGCGATTGCCATTAAATTTAAAAAGGCTCCTTTATCACTTACAGAACAAGCTGATAATTGGTTAGTAATTAGTATTCAACCTAAGGAATTTACTCGCTTTGAAATTGAAACAAAAATCCAAGGACTCGATACTAAAGTCAGAACAGTGGCAATGGATGCGCCTAACCGAATTAAAAATGACGAATCTATCGATGCTTATGAGTCATTACTTCTCAATCTAATGCAAGGCGATCAATCCTTATATCTTCATATTAATGAAGTTGAAGCATCATGGAGACTTCTTGACCCTGTTATTAAAGCATGGATAGACGATAAAAGCCCTGTCTTTACCTATGAAGCTGGAAGTTCTGACCCTGTAGAGTCAAAAGTCATCTTTGACAACCCTGAACAATTTTGGCGTCAGAGTATTGAAATAGGTGAAAATAAGCTCTAAAGTAATGAAAAATTAAATTATTAGAAATCCCGTAGCGTCAAGATTATGCAAACGGGATTTTTCTTTTTTGAGACAAGAAAATTATGACAATAAAATCAGACAAATGGATTCGAAAAATGGCAGAACAACATGGCATGATTGAGCCATTTGAACCTAAGCTTATTCGAGAAAAAAATAATCAAAAAATCGTTTCTTATGGCGCTTCAAGTTATGGTTACGATATTCGTTGTGCCAATGAATTTAAAGTATTCACAAATATTAATAGTACAATTGTCGATCCTAAAAAATTCGACCCTAATTCATTTGTTGAATTCAATGCCGATTATTGCATTATTCCGCCTAACTCATTCGCCTTAGCAAGGACAGTTGAGTATTTTAGAATTCCGCGTAATGTTCTTACTATCTGCTTAGGTAAATCAACTTATGCGCGTTGCGGTATTATTGTGAATGTCACGCCATTTGAACCAGAATGGGAAGGTTACGTTACATTAGAATTTAGCAATACAACTCCTCTGCCTGCAAAGATATATGCAGGTGAGGGATGCGCTCAAGTGTTGTTCTTTGAGTCTGATGAAGTATGTGAAACTTCCTACAAAGACCGTGGTGGAAAATACCAAGGACAAGTAGGTGTAACATTACCAAAAATATAAAGGATCACTATGAAATTTAACTTCCCTGTCGTAATTATTGATGAAGATTTTAAATCTGAAAATTCGTCAGGTTTGGGAATAAGAGTTTTAGCAAAAGCGATTGAGGAAGAAAATTTTGAAGTCCTTGGCGTCACAAGTTATGGGGATTTATCTTCATTCGCTCAACAACAAAGCCGAGCATCTGCCTTTATTCTATCAATCGACGATGAAGAGTTTGTTGAAGAAAATCAAACCGCTCTGCAACAACTAAAAACTTTTGTTGATGAAATTAGATATCGCAATGAAGAGATTCCAATTTTTCTTCACGGCGAAACAAGAACTAGCCGCCATATTCCAAATGAAATATTAAGAGAACTTAATGGCTTCATTCACATGCATGAAGACACACCTGAATTTGTGGCTCGTTATATTCTACGTGAAGCAAGAACATATTTAGATAGTCTACCTCCGCCATTTTTTAAAGCGCTTACACATTACGCTGGTGATGGTTCATATTCTTGGCATTGCCCAGGTCATTCAGGTGGCGTTGCTTTTCTCAAATCACCTGTAGGTCAAATGTTTCATCAATTTTTTGGTGAAAATATGCTTAGAGCTGACGTTTGTAATGCAGTAGATGAGTTAGGGCAACTTCTAGACCATACAGGCCCAGTAGGTGCTTCAGAGCGAAATGCGGCTCGCATTTACAATTGTGATCATCTTTATTTTGTGACAAATGGTACTTCTACATCGAATAAAATGGTATGGAACTCAACTGTAGCGCCAGGCGACATCGTTATTGTAGATAGAAATTGTCATAAATCAGTATTGCACTCAATTATTATGACGGGTGCTATTCCTATCTTTTTAATGCCGACACGAAACCATTTTGGAATTATTGGGCCTATTCCTAAACATGAATTTGAATGGAAAAATATTCAAAATAAAATTCAAAAAAATCCTTTTGTCACAAATAAAAAAGATAAGCCTCGCGTCCTCACCATTACACAATCTACTTATGACGGCATTCTTTATAATGTTGAAGAAATTAAAGAGATGTTGGATGGAAAAATTGACTCACTTCATTTTGATGAAGCATGGCTACCTCATGCAACATTTCATGACTTTTATGGTGATTATCATGCAATTGGTGCAGATCGGCCACGTTGCAAAGATAGCTTAGTATTTTCAACACAATCAACACATAAACTGCTAGCAGGGTTAAGCCAAGCATCTCAAATTCTTGTGCAAGATGCAGAAAAAAATAAATTAGATCGAGAAGTATTTAATGAGTCTTTCTTAATGCACAGTTCCACAAGTCCTCAATATTCAATTATTGCAAGTTGCGATGTTGCAGCAGCAATGATGGAGGAACCTGGTGGTAAAGCGCTTGTAGAAGAATCGCTCATGGAAGCATTAGACTTTAGACGTGCTATGAGAAAAGTAGATATTGAATGGGGATCGGATTGGTGGTTTAAAGTCTGGGGGCCTAATGATCTATCAGACGAAGGCTTAGAAGATAGAGATGCTTGGATGCTTAATGCTAATGACCATTGGCATGGTTTTGGCGACCTTGCAGATGGTTTTAATATGCTCGATCCAATCAAAGCTACGATCATCACTCCAGGACTTAATGTCGATGGTGAGTTTTCTGAAGAGTTTGGTATACCAGCTTCTATCGTCACTAAATATTTAGCAGAGCATGGTGTTATTGTAGAAAAAACAGGTCTCTACTCATTCTTTATTATGTTTACTATAGGTATTACTAAAGGTCGTTGGAATACACTCGTAGCTGCACTTCAGCAATTTAAAGATGATTACGATAAAAACCAACCCCTGTGGAAGGTATTGCCGGAATTTATTCAAAAACAACCAAGTTATGAGCGTATTGGACTTAGAGATTTATGTACTAAAATTCATGAAATCTATAAGAAACATGATATTGCAAAACTTACAACTGAAATGTATCTCTCTGACATGGTTCCAGCGATGAAACCTACAGAAGCTTTTGCAAAAATGGCGCATAAAGAAATTGAGCGTGTTTCCATAGATAACTTAGAAGGCAGAATTACGGCTGTTCTTCTAACCCCCTATCCTCCAGGCATACCACTTCTTATTCCTGGCGAGCGCTTTAATAAAATTATTGTGAATTATTTAAAATTTGCACGCGATTTTAACGAAAAATTTCCTGGATTTGAAACGGACAATCATGGTTTAGTAAAACAAAAGATTGATGGTAAAGCTCATTACTTTGTGGACTGTGTATCTATATAACTTTTCTTTTGTAATTGATAAAAGAGAAGTTCAATTCATCGCTTTCAACTAAATCTTGTCTTGAAGATTCAATCCAAATAGCTTTATCGATCTCGGGGAAAAAAGCATCTCCCACAAAGTTTTTTTTAATTTCAGTAATATATAAATATTGAACAGCGCTTAAAGTTTGTTCATAGATATTTGAACCTCCTATAAAAAAAACTTCATCATCATTAGCTGATAAAGAAAAAGCCTCATCTAAGCTACTCACCAATTCAACGCCTTCATATGAAATATTTTTATTTCTGCTAATCACAATATTTCTTCGGTTAGGCAAGGCTTTTCCAATAGACTCATAAGTTTTTCTTCCCATGATAATGGTATGGCCCGTTGTTAGTAATTTAAAGCGCTTAAGATCTTCAGTCAGATGCCAAGGTAATGTATTATTAATTCCAATAACACGGTTAGAACTCATAGCAACAATAATAGATAAGGTAGCCACTAAACTGCAATAGGTGCTTTAATCGATGACTCAGGATTATAATTTTCTAGAACAAAATCATCAAATTTAAAATCAAAAATATTTTTAACATTAGGGTTAATTTTCATAATAGGTAATATTTTTGGTGTTCGTGCTAACTGCTCTTTTACTTGTTCTGCATGATTAGCATAAATATGTGCATCGCCTAAAGTGTGCACAAAATCACCAGGTTCTAATGAGCATACTTGAGCAACCATCATAGTCAATAAAGCATAGGATGCAATATTAAAAGGTACACCTAAAAATATATCTGCACTTCTTTGGTAAAGCTGGCAAGATAATTTTCCGTTTGAGACATAAAATTGAAAAAAAGCATGACAAGGTGGCAACTTCATTTTAGAGATCTCTGAAACATTCCAAGCAGAAACAATTAATCGTCTAGAGTCTGGATTTTTTTTAATAGATTCAATTAGATCAGTAATCTGATCAATATGTTTTCCATCCGCAGATGGCCAACTTCTCCATTGATAGCCATACACAGGGCCTAGATTACCTTGATCGTCTGCCCATTCATTCCAGATACTTACACCATTATCTTTTAAATATTTAATATTTGTACTTCCGCTTAAAAACCATAAAAGCTCATGAATCAAAGATTTTAAATGGACTTTTTTTGTTGTAAGCAAAGGAAATCCTTTAGATAAATCAAATCGCATCTGATAACCAAATATAGAAACTGTTCCCGTTCCAGTACGATCATGTTTCATATCTCCATGATCTTTAACGTAACTAAGTAAATCAAGATACTGTTTCATTGTATTAAACGTTTTGCCTTATAAATGCCTTAACTTCTTCAGTTTGATTATTTAAGACTTCAAATCGCTGAGGTAAATCTTCTATGTACATAAGAGATTTTGGCCTCTCAGGTTTTTTTCCAATAGCTTCAACAATATAATCCTCGAATTTAATAGGTAATGCCGTTTCAAGAATAACCATAGGTACATTTGATTCGGCATGCTCAAAAGCTGCTTTAAATCCATCAGCTGTATGCGTATCAATCATAATACTGTATTGACTATAAATTTCCTTAATAAAATGAATACGCTCTTTGTGGGTACTGGAAGAAGATATAAATCCAAAATCTTTAATTTTTTCAAAAAAGCCTTCTTGATTTAAATTAAAGTCCCCTCCTTGGTCGACTGATTGCCAGAGTAAATTCAATTTTTTATCGTCCCTACCAATCAAATCAAAAATAAAACGTTCTAAATTTGAAGCTTTTGATATATCCATAGACGGGCTAGACGTATGTAATGTATTTTTTGCATCTCGGGGTTTATAAATACCTGCTTTAAAAAATTCATCTAAAACATTATTTTCATTAGTTGCTACGACGAGTCTTTTAATAGGCAACCCCATCATGCGAGCAATATGCCCCGCACAAATGTTACCAAAATTACCTGTAGGTACAGTAAAACTTATTTCTTCATTTTTTTCTGTAACAGCAAAATAACCTTTAAAGTAATACACAATTTGCGCGAGTATTCTTCCCCAATTAATTGAATTGACCGCCCCAATTTTAAAATCTTTTTTAAAATTCAGATCATTAGAAACTGCTTTTACAATATCTTGGCAATCATCAAAAACTCCCTTAATACTTAAATTAAAAATATTAGCGTCTTGGATACTAAACATCTGTGCCGTTTGAAAACGACTCATTTTTTGATAGGGTGACAACATAAAAACATTAATGCCTTTTTTACCTCGCATCGCATATTCAGCAGCGGATCCTGTATCTCCCGAAGTTGCACCTAATATATTAATCTCTTTATTTTTTTTAACTAATACATACTCAAATAAATTACCAAGCAACTGCATAGCAATATCTTTAAAAGCTAGAGTGGGTCCATTAGAGAGTGAAAGTATATAAAGATTGTCTTTTATTTTTAAAATAGGCGTAATATCTTCTGCTTTTTGCTCTTTTCTTGAATATGCATACACGTCTTTAGTGTAAGTTTTATTGATAATTTCCTTCAAATCATTTTCTGGAATGTCATCTACAAACTTAGAAATAATATGAAAGGCAAGTGTCGGATAATTCATACTTCTCATACTATTTAAATCATCATATGAGAATTTTGGATAATGCTCTGGAAGATACAAACCACCGTCAGGCGCTAAACCGCCTAATAGAATTTCTGAAAAAGAAAGTGGCTTTGATTGGCCGCGCGTTGAAATATATTTCATAAAACCTTTATTTACTAAGTTCTTCTAATCTAATTTTAATAACTTTTCCAATTGTTGCTGATAATGATTCAATTGAATGAATGACAGTATTAATATCCTTTTCAAGAGCCAAGCGACTTAATATCACAATATCAGCTTCGGATTTATTTTCTTTTGTTTCTTTTTGAAGCATGGCGTCAATAGATATTTTTTTATCACCAAATAATTTTGTAATCTTAGCTAAAACACCAGGCTTGTCTGAGACTTTAATTCTTAAATAATAACCACTGATTGCATCATTGATTGAGTAAATTGGCAAAGCTTCAATTTGCTTCTCATTAAACCCATTTGCAGGAACATTTGTCGCTCTTGAGATATCTATAAGATCTGCGACAACAGCACTTGCTGTTGGAAGCGCCCCAGCACCAGCGCCATAAAAAAGTGTGGACCCTACCATATTACCTTTAACCACAACTGCATTCATAGCACCATTTACATTAGCGATTAAGCGATCTTCAGGAATTAATGTTGGATGAACTCTTAATTCAATACCTTTATCTCTTTTTTTAGCGATGCCTAACAATTTAATGCGATAACCTAATTCTTCAGCATATTGAATATCTTTTTGTTCGAGCGCTTTAATGCCTTCAACATAAACATCTTTAAAGCTCATAGGTATTCCAAAGGACAATGCTGCAAGAATAGTTAATTTATGGGCAGCATCAATCCCTTCAACATCAAAACTAGGATCAGCTTCCGCGTATCCTAAAGATTGAGCTTGAGATAGGGCTTGTGTAAAGGTCACACCTTTCTCACGCATTTCAGTCAAAATAAAATTAGTTGTGCCGTTAATGATGCCAGCAACCCATTCAATTTTATTCCCCGCTAAACCCTCTTTAATAGATTTTAATATAGGTATTCCACCAGCGACCGAAGCCTCAAAAGCAAGAATGACATTATTTTTTTTAGCCAACGCAAATAATTCATTTCCAAAAAGCGCTAATAATGCTTTATTCGCAGTCACTACATGTTTTTTATGTTCAATTGCTTTAATGACCAAATCTTTTGCAATAGTTGTGCCACCAATTAATTCAATAACAACATCAATCTCTGGGTTAGTCACTAACTGAAATGCGTCATCGGTAATTTCAATAGCATTACCTACAACCTCTTTTGCGCGTGAAATATCTTTATCAGCAACTGCAATGATTCTAATATCCGCAGATGCTTTACGTTGAATTTCAGTAATATTAGACTTTAAAAGCTCATATAAACCGCCGCCAACAGTGCCAATACCCAACAGCCCTACATTCATTTTTTTCATGCGCTATAACTTTCTAGATAAGAACCGATGCGCTTGATTGACTCTTTAAGATCATCCTCATTTGGCAAGAAAACAATTCTTATATGATCGGGATTTTTCCAATTAAACCCTGTTCCTTGAACGAGCAATACTTTTTTATCTATTAATAATTTTAAAATAAATTCTTGGTCATCTTTAATTGGATACATTTTTGGATCTAATTTAGGAAATAAATACATAGCTGCTTCTGGTTTAACACATGTTACCCCAGGAATAGATGTGAGCATTTCGTATGCAAGTTCTCGTTGCTTAAAAAGTCTTCCAGTGGGCGCTACAAGATCATCAATACTTTGATATCCACCTAATGCAGTTTGAATAGCAAGTTGGCCTGGAACATTTGCACATAGACGCATAGATGCCAACATATTCAAACCCTCAATATAATCGAATGATTCTTTTTTATTGCCTGAAACAACTAACCAACCTGCACGATAACCGCAAGCTCTATAATTTTTTGACAAGCCATTAAAAGAGACGAAAAGGATATCATCTGCAAGCGACGCAATCGAAATATGTCTCTTTTTGTCATAGACAACTTTGTCGTAAATTTCATCTGCAAAAATGACAATTTTATGTTTTCTTGCAATTTTAATAATACTCTCAAGAATTTCTTTTGGATAAAGAGCTCCTGTAGGATTGTTAGGATTAATAACTACGATCGCTTTTGTTTTGTTAGTAATTTTACTTTCAATATCTTTAAGGTCTGGATACCAACCTGAATTTTCGTCACATAAATAATGTCTCGGCTTTCCACCTGCTAATGTTACAGCTGCAGTCCATAAAGGATAATCAGGCATAGGAATCAACACTTCATCATCATTATTCAATAGTGCCTGCATAGACATCACAATCAGCTCTGAAACACCATTACCAATAATAATATCGTCGACATCTACATTAGAAATATTTTTTTCCTGTGTGTAGTGCATGACTGATTTTCTAGGCTCAAAAAGTCCTTTGCTCTCTGTATAACCAGAAGCCTTGTTCATATTTCGAATTACATCTTGGACGATTTCTTCTGGCGCCTCAAAACCAAAAGCAGCTGGATTGCCAATATTAAGCTTAATAATACGATTGCCCTCTTCTTCCATTTTTTTAGCATGTGCTAAAACCGGTCCACGAATGTCGTAACAAACGTTATTTAATTTCGATGATTTTTTAAGCTGAGTCAATTTAATTACCTATATTTGAATATATGATATCTTACCTTGTGAACTATAATTTCGCCAATAAAACATACCTTCTAAATACAAATAATTTCTTTAAAAACACAATGTTATGAAATTTCACCTGCAACAATTAGATAATAAAAATTTAGTCACTGGATATGATTTAAATTGGGTTGAAATCAATCATATTCGTTATACAAAAAATATCATCGTAATGCCAGACTATTTATTTCAGGATTGGTCACTAACTCAATTTGATCAATTTAATGAAAATAGCTTTAATGAATTATCACATTTAGATATAGAAATTTTTATTCTTGGAACTGGAAACAAACAAAAATATCCTAATAATTCAATTTTAACTAATTTAGTAAAAAAAAATATTTTTATCGAATACATGACTAATCAATCGGCTTGTAGAACTTATAACATCATTGCGAATGAAGATAGAAAAGTATTATTGGCGATCATTTTTGACACTTAATTAATCTGATAAAATCATCTTAGTTATCACTAAAGGGTGCGATATTCATTACTATGAAATGGTTAATTTTAAATTTATGGATTATCGCTATCATATACAATAATTATCGCGGTCAAGTCAGATTAAAATTTACGCACATGTTCGTAAATCATTCAATTGTATTAGCCCCTATTAATATGTTTATGGTTTTAATGTCTAAAGTACCAAGAACTCCATTTATCTCCCTAAATGAAATTCAAGAATTAAAAATTCTTCAAGATAATTGGATGGTTTTCAGAGATGAAGCTGTAAATTTATCTAAAATTAAAAAAATTAAAGCGGCGGAAAAGCATGATGACATTGGGTTTAATTCATTTTTTAAATATGGATGGAAAAGATTTTATCTGAAATGGTATGACGCCTCTCATCCATCTGCAATTCAATTATGTCCGAAATCTATTAAACTATTAAAAAGTATCCCTTCAGTAAAAGCTGCTATGTTTGCTGAGCTACCGCCAAATGGAAAATTAAATCCACATAAAGACCCTTACGCAGGCTCTATTCGCTATCATTTGGGATTAATTACACCAAATGACAATAAATGCTTTATTAATGTAGATGGAAAACCTTACAGCTGGAGAGATGGTGAAGGTGTTTTGTTTGATGAAACATATATCCATGAAGCTTATAATCATACAAATAAAAATAGAATTATTTTATTTTGCGATATTGAACGTCCACTCAAATTTAAATTTGCCACCATAATCAATAATTTTTTCAGCCATTGGGTTATGTCAGCAACCAGCTCACCAAATGAAATAGGTGATCAAACAGGCTTTATAAATCGTTTAACGCATTTCCATTGGAAATTAGAACAAAGTAGAAAAAAACTTAAATCATGGAATAAAACTGTTTACAAGATAACTAAATATAGTCTCTACCTTTTAATACTAATCGGTTTTTATTACGTTTAAAATTAAATCCTGTTTTTAGAAAATACGAGGCAGGCATTAGTCCCGCCAAAACCAAAGCTATTTGAAATGACTGTATTAACTTCAATATTATCGATACGCTTTGTCACAATAGGAAGATCTTTTGCGAGAGGGTCAATCTCCTCAATATTCACTGACGGTGTAATGAATTTATTTTCCATCATGATAAGGCTATAAATTGCTTCATTAACTCCAGCTGCACCTAGCGCATGACCTGATAAAGATTTTGTCGAAGCAATATGTGGTATTGCACCATATTTATTACCTGAAAATACAGCGCGAATTGCCTCAAGTTCTTTCACATCACCCATGGGTGTGCTTGTGCCATGTGTATTCATATAATCTACTTGATCAGTACCTTGCAGGGCTATTTCCATACATCGCTGAGCGCCCTCACCACTAGGGGCCACCATGTCATACCCGTCTGATGTAGCACCGTAGCCTACAACTTCAGCATAAATTTTTGCATTGCGCGCTTTAGCATGTTCATATTCTTCTAAAACAAGAATGCCTCCTCCACCCGAAATCACAAAACCATCTCGATTTACATCATAAGTTCTCGATGCTTTTTCTGGTGTTGCATTATATTTAGAAGAAAGTGCGCCCATAGCATCAAATAAAAAACTCATAGTCCAATGTTCTTCTTCAGCACCTCCAGCAAATACAATATCTTGCTTGCCATATTGAATTTGCTCATAGGCATTTCCAATACAATGCGCACTCGTTGAACATGCAGAGCTAATACTGTAATTAATGCCTTTAATTTGGGCGCCTGTTGCAAGACATGCAGCTACACCGCTAGACATCGTCTTGGTTACCATGTAAGGTCCTACGCGTCGAATGCCTTTTTCACGAAGGGTATCAGTGCCTTCAAGCATGCTTTCAGTAGAAGTTCCGCCCGCCCCTACAATAAGACCTGTTTTAATATTTGATACAAGCTCTGGGGAAAGTTTGGCATCTTGAATAGCTTCTTGCATTGCAAGCCATGCATAGGCGTAGCCTTTAGCCATGAATCGAAGAAGTTTTCGATCAATAAGTTCAGTAAAATCTAAATCAATGGAGCCTGCGACGTGCGATCGAAGCCCATGGGCTTCGTATTCAGGCTGAAACTTAATGCCTGAGCGAGCATAATACAAGCTATCTTGGACTTCTTTTTTATTATTACCAAGGCTAGAGACAATTCCTAAGCCAGTAATAACAACACGACGAGTCATGCGTCGCCTCCCATTAAATAACGATCAAAAATTATCAGTACGAATAAATAAACCTACACGCAAATCTTTAGCATGGTAAATATCTCGACCGTCGACTGACATTTTACCATCAGCAATACCCATGGTTAATTTACGCATAATTACTCTTTTTAAATCAATAACATAGGTAAGTTTCTTAGCAGTTGGCAAAATTTGGCCTGTGAATTTAATTTCACCTCCACCCAGTGCCCGACCGCGGCCTAAGCCGCCCTTCCAGCCCAAATAGAAGCCTAGTAATTGCCACATCGCATCAAGCCCCAAGCAACCTGGCATCACTGGATCGTCCTCAAAATGGCAGTTAAAAAACCAAAGGTCTTTCTGAATATCCATTTCAGCAACAATCTGTCCATTACCATATTCGCCGCCCTCATCAATAATTGAAATAATACGGTCAAACATCAGCATTGGTGGCAATGGAAGTTGAGCGTTACCTGCACCAAACATCTCACCTCGGCCACAAGATAAAAGCTCTTCTTTTGTATAACTATTTTTTTTTGGCATTGAATTTAATGGAAATTAAAAAAAGATTTTAGGGGTATATATTTGTTATTAACTTAAAGTATTTTATCGTGTTTTTTCGTATTTACCCCCATAAATTATTAGGTTACTATGAACCTCATAGTAAAACCGTCAAACAACAATTACCAATTAGGAAATTTATATGAGCGACCAAAATCTGGCCGACTGGCGAAAACTTGCAGTCAAACTCGAAGCTGAAATTAATAAAGTTATTTTAGGACAACAAAGTCCTATCAGACTTATTACTACTTCAATTTTTGCTCGTGGCCATGTGCTTCTTGAGGGTGATGTAGGTGTCGGCAAAACAACACTTCTTAAAGCTTTTACGCGCGCTATTGGTGGAGGTTATCAACGTATTGAAGGTACGATTGATCTCATGCCGAATGATCTTATTTACCATACTTACCTTGGCGAAGACAGCAAGCCTCATGTAAGCCCAGGTCCTATTTTGATGTCAGGTAGTGATCTATCTATTTTCTTTTTTAATGAAATTAATCGCGCAAGACCCCAGGTGCATTCATTACTACTAAGAATCATGGCAGAAAAAACACTCTCCGCATTTAATAAAGAACATTACTTCCCTCATCTGGTGGTCTTTGCCGATCGAAATCAAGTTGAGCGTGAAGAAACATTTGAAATTCCATCGGCAGCACGTGATCGTTTTATGATGGAAATACCTATTCTCATTCCTCAAGCGGACGACATGATGAAAGATTTAGTCTTTGAGACAAAATTTCATAATGCAGATAAGTTAATAGAAGAAGTCAAACCTAATCTCATTAAATTTAATAAATTAAATGATCTTTCAGAAACTATTCAAGAAAATATTAAATCGACTGATGCACTAAAAAATTATGCCCTACGTTTATGGAAAGCTACAAAAAATCCATGTAATTACGGTATCAAATTATCTGATGTTGATATGAATCGACTCATTGTTTCAGGTGCTAGTCCTCGCGGTATGAGTATGATGATGAAAGCGGCACGCGTAAATGCATGGCTTCATGAGCGAACTTCTGTAACACCTTCAGACATTCATGCTGTATTCCATGAAACGATTGCTCATAGACTCGTATTTAATCCTGTCTATGAAATGAGGAGAGCTGTGATTGCACGTGATCTAACTAATGGCATTTTAAACGTTATCAACGTTCCCTAATTTATGGTCCAAGCCCCTCAATTATTCGATTACCACATAGGTTGGAAATCTAAAGGTAAACGTCCCGGTCGCCATAAAAGTAATGAGAGAGGTATGGGTATTGAATTTGCTGGTCACACAACACTTTTGTCTTATCCCGACCCAAGACGCATTGATATACGTCAATCCATTCGTGACCCCTTAGGTCAGATTCATGTAAAAATTTTCAATCAACGGAGCGCTTTACCCGTCATCATTGTTTGTGACTTATCGGCTAGCATGAACTTTGGTGGTAAGAATAAAAAAATTAATCTTGCTACAGAAGTCACTCAATCAATTGCTCACTCTGTTATTGATCGTCATGATGCATTAGGCCTTATTGGTTTTGATGATGAAATTAGAGAAGATTGGTTAGCCCCAATTTCATTCAGATCTCAACATGCATTTACTCTTATTAATGAACTCAAACATTTCACATCTGAGAACAAATCAAATCGTGCTATAAAAGATTTATATCAATACATGCCTCGTCAACGATCACTCATCTTTTTTATTTCAGACTTTCATATGCCTAAAGTTGATCTAGAAAATTGCTTATCTAATTTAATGAGGCATCATGTGGTCCCTATTGTGCTATGGGACAAAAAAGAATACAAACATTTACCTGATTTTGGTATTGTCACTATTACCGATCCTGAAAGTGGCAAAAAAAATACACTCTTCTTAAGAAAAGAATTGAAAGAAAAAATTGTTGAGTCATTTGAAGCGCGCAAACAATTAATTACCAAAGCTTTTATGAACTTCGATATCCCACCCTTTTTTGTCGACGAGCATTTTGATGCAAATAAAATGACTGAATACTTTAATCAATTTGTCGGCACTTAATATGAATTACTTCATATCATTATGGATGCTATTATGCTCGATTTCAGCCTATGCACTTGATGCTCAAGAGTGGCCTGATGTTCCAGGAGGCATCGTCACTTCTATAATAAAAGAATCTGAACAGCAAGTAGGCTATACGGTCGGAGATAAATCAGAAAGACATATAAAACTTACAATTAAAAAACCTTATATTCTGATTAAAGAATCATTACCTATAGCAGGTTATGAAAGAAAATATAAGGGACAAGATTTAGGTATTATTTTAGACGCAATAAAAGATACGCTAGAAATAAATAAAACCTCATCTATCTTAACGCTTGATCTTACCTACCAAATTTTTACAAACAATGTCGTTGCAAAGCCTGGCTTTCTTCCGGCCGAATATATTCGTATCTTAAATCCTAATGATCCAGAGAAAAAAGTATACAAATTTAGAATTCCAGAACATCAAATTGCCATATCTCCACTCTCTATTTTTGGAAATGTTAAAATCGAAGAAGATATGAGCCCGCTTAGAGCTGTTTTTCTAATTGATGAAACGGGCAAAATAAAAACGCTCAAGATTTCAGCTGCAGTAGGTTGCTTATGTTTACTCGGCTTAATCTATATTTATAGCCAATACGCTTGGCTACCAAAAGCACGTGGTGTATTTACAAGGACACACCGGTCTATCAATAAACTTAAAGCTAATTCTTCTTCAATCAAAAAGGCCATCACAGATCTTCATCATGCATTTGATTTGGTAAGTGGAAAAACAGTTTTTAAAGACAACCTTCATGTTCTTTATGCAAAAAATGCTACTTTTGAAAATATAAATTTAGAGCTTCATGAATTTTTTAAAATATCGACACTAGTATTTTTTAATACTTCACAAAAAAAACTTGATCACGATCTAATATTAAAATGGCTTAAAGATTTTTCGAGGCATTGTCGTCACTGCGAAAGAAAATTAATTGTTGATAAAAAATCACTTTTAGCAGGTATTACCAAATGACATTTTCATTTCCATGGGTCTTGTGGTTTTTGCCTTTAGCATTTATTCCGCTTTTATTTAAGCAAGCATCTTGCCAATATTACTCATGGAATGAAATGATTCCAAAAGACAATCTTTCAAGAATTATTTCCATCATCTTAAAATGCATTTCAACATTTATTTTAACTATGATCATTATTGGATTAAGCGCTCCTCATTCCCGCCAACAAGAAATTGAAAAGGTAGGTGTTGGAGCACAAATTGGATTAGTGCTTGATCGAAGTGCAAGTATGGATGACCCTTTTTCAGGTAGCGATCAAACAAAAGTGGGTGAAATGAAATCAGGTGCCGCAGCTAGACTTATTATAGACTTCGTCCAATCTAGAAAAAATGACATGATTGGAATGGTTTCTTTTAGCAACTCAGCCATGTATGTTTTGCCATTAACAGACAATAAAAATGCCATTGTCTCAGCGGTAAGAGCAACTGCTGGTAATGCCTTATTTCAAACGAATATTGGGAGCGGCCTCACCACAGGTGCTGAATTATTTAATAAGATTCCAGATTCTGGCTCAAGAGCTATTGTTTTATTATCAGATGGTGCAGGTCGTATTGATGCTGCTACTCAAGAAAAGATTAAGGATTGGTTCGGTCGATTTAAAATTAGTCTTTATTGGATTGTATTAAGGCAGCCTGGTGGCATAAGTATTTTTAATACATCATTCAAGACGCGTGACGATGAACCTTTGCCTCCACAAATTGAACTGAATAAATTTTTTAAAACCTTACATTCGCCTTTTCAGGCTTATGAAGCTGAGGATCCAAAAACACTTCAAAAAGCTATTGAAGATATTAACCAAAAAGAAAAAAATCCTATTAAATATTTTGAAAAAATTCCAGGCCGAGATTACTCAACTCATTGTTTTGTTATAGCCACAATTATGCTTATTGCATTACTTATTCTTAAACTCATTGAGGTGAGATCATGGCTTTAATATTCAAGCGTTTATTCAGCACAAAAAAACTCACGTGGTTATTTTCGCTTGGATTGATATTGACGTTAAGTGTATTCATTAAGCAATATATAGAATTAAAAAATATTCGAGCGTTTAATCAAGATATTGCTGAAGGAAAATCTCCTCATGTATTTATGAATAGCTTTGAAGCTCGCTATGCTACAGCTTATTGGTTGACTACCAAAGAAAGATACAAAGAAGCCAGTATTCTTTTTTCAAATCTACTTCCGATTGCTACAAACAATCAAAAAGCAGCAATTCATTACAACATCGGTAATATATTTTTTAGACGTGCATTAGCACTTAATGGTACCGATATGACTGTTAAAAACGAAACAGAGTACTTGTTTAGGCAAGCTAAAACTGCATATATGTTATCTATCAAAATAGATAACCATGCGTGGGATGTTAAACATAATCTTGATCGTATTTTAATGATATTGCCAGCCAATCCAGTACCAGGTATAGGCGACTCAGATTCACCTGGTCTTATCTTAGGTAATGTTCCTATAGGTCTACCTTAATCTATGAAGGAATGGTTTAAAAAAATAAAATCGCAATCTAATCTCGATTTCGATACCGTTACACTCTTAAGCTCAATTGGATTCATGATTTTAGCCATCATTAATCCATCCATACCACTCAAACATAACGTCTATAACTATATGTTTGTCACTGACATCTCACAAAGTATGAATACGGTAGACATGACAATCATGAATAAACCCGTATCACGATTAGACTATATGAAGCATTCACTTCATGAAATTATGTCTGAACTTCCTTGTGGCACTAAAGTAAGTATTGGTATGTTTGTAGGGGTGAGTATTGCCGCATCATATATACCCATCGAAATATGTGAAAATTTTAATGCTATTGAAGATACGATCGATCATCTTGATTGGCGTTCAGGCTGGTCTGGTAACTCTCGTATCCGTGAATCATTTTTTAATTTAGCGCGCTTGATTAGAAGCTTTCCTGAAAACTCTCAAGTCGTTTATTTTACGGATGGCGAAGAAGCGCCTAGATTACATGCATTTAATACGAAAGATCTAACTCAGTTTCAAGGCGGTACAGATTGGGTAATTGTAGGTATTGGCAGTCTTAAGGGCGCCCCTATTCCAAAACTTGATGGTAAAAATCAGCTTATTGGATACTGGTCTAACGAAAGCTTTGCTTTGCAACCAGGTATCGCACAAATATCTGAAGCTAATATTGGTATACGAGATGATCATGTCGCTGGCGGGGAAAGTGATCGCTATATGTCCAAACTAGACGAGCCTTATCTTAAAGATATTACAAAACAAATTAATGGTATTTATGTGAGAGGGGATTCTATTTTAAATATTTTAGATGCCATGAAAAAACAAAAACCTGCATGGCAAGATACTGCTAATTTTCACCTCAAATGGTTCTTTGCAACAATTGCAGGTATTATATTTAGTCTTCGCTTTGTTTCAATGAAACAAATAAAACAATATGTCATTAAACATAGAAAATAAATTTATTGTATTAAAAAAAACTTCTACCATTGAAGTTCAGGGTGATGAGCGGATTCACTTTCTGCAAGGCCAACTCACTCAAGACATATGTCTAATAACAAAAGACCAAGCTCAATATGCAGGCTTTTGCAATCCTAAAGGTAGGCTACTAGCATTTATGTTATGTTATGCCCGTAATGATGCAATCCATATACAAATAGACACTTCCATTGAAGAGTCAATTCTAAAACGACTAAAGATGTATTTGCTGCGCTCTAAAGTCTCAATAAATCTATTACTAAATGCATTTATAAAAATTGGTTTTATCAGTTCCAAAGGATTTGAAAATAAAGGGATTAAACTTCCAAAGAAATATCTCGAAATTACTACATTTGATAACGTTATGATTATTCGCTTAAGTCAAAATCACGATCGATATCAAATCATGGGCGAAGCTAAAGCAGTGGATAGTTTTATTGCGCTCGCTTTTTCAGATTTTGAATTAATGGATGAGGATGAATGGAACAATAAAATTATCTTAGATGGTATTCCTGAAATTTATCCAAGCACTCAAGAAACTTTTATTCCACAGTCGTTAAATATTGACCTTATGGAAGGAATCAACTTTAAAAAAGGCTGTTATACGGGACAAGAAATTGTGGCTCGAACACACTATCTAGGTAAAGTAAAAAGAAGAATGTATCGTGCCTTTATTGAATCTCAAGTGAGTTTAGTGCCTGGTGATGTCATTACTAATGAAAGTAATGAAGAAATTGGTCAGCTTGTACGCTCTTCAAAAGAAACTAATGTTAAAACAAATCTTCTTATTGAATTAAGAGTTGATCAGATGAATGAAACACTTAATATTAAGAATTACCTAATCACACTTTGTCCGGAAGATAAAAAAAGATTTAGTTAGTGTTTAATAGATGAGCTATTTGTTTGCTCATTATCTTTTTTACCTTGTTCTTGATTTCTAATTTGAAAAAATACTTCATCCTGCTTAATCATACCAAGCTCATTACGCGCTCTTTCTTCAATCGCTGAAAATCCTTGTTTAAGATCTGTTACTTCGGCATTAAGCACATTATTTCTTACTTGATTATCTGAATTTACTTTCTTTTGCTGCTCAATTTGATGATTTAAATTCCATACCTTAAACCAACTTCCCTTACCAAACCATAATGGATATTGTATGAGAGCTAAAAGCGTGATAAAAATAATAGTTAAAGATTTCATTAATTGTTAAGTTGGTAGAAGCACCCTAAACCTGCATAGCTAGATTTACTGGCAAGCTCTTCTTCGATACGAATTAATTGATTGTATTTTGCGATACGCTCAGATCTAGAGAGTGATCCTGTTTTAATTTGCATTGCATTAGTTGCAACTGCTAGGTCAGCAATTATTGTATCTTCTGTTTCACCAGAGCGATGAGAAATAACGGCTGTATAACCTGCTTTTTTAGCTATCGCAATCGTTTCAAATGTTTCTGTTAATGTGCCTATTTGATTCACTTTAATTAAAACGGAATTTGCAACTTTACACTTAATGCCTTCATTTAAAATTTTTGGATTTGTTACAAATAAATCATCGCCTACAAGCTGAATATATTTACCTAATCTTTGTGTAAGTGTTTTCCATCCATCCCAATCAAACTCACTCATGCCATCTTCAATACTAATAATTGGATACTTATCACACCATGTAGCTAAATAATCTGTAAATTGTTCTGCTGATAATGATAACTTTTCAGAAGTTAAATGGTATTTTCCATCTTTATAAAATTCAGTGCTTGCACAATCAATAGCAAGATACACATCTCGACCCGGCTCATATCCTGCTTGAGCAATCGCTTCCATAATCATTTGTATCGCCGACTCATTTGAAGGAAGGTTTGGAGCAAAACCACCTTCGTCACCAACGGTTGTTGAAAAACCTTTTTTGCTTAATGTTTTTTTTAGAGCTTGAAATACTTCTGCACCGCAACGTATCGCCTCTTTAAATGTAGGTCTTCCAGCAGGAATGATCATAAACTCTTGCATGTCCACACTATTGTCTGCATGAGCGCCTCCATTAATAATATTCATCATAGGTGTTGGTAATTGCATAGGCCCTGGACCACCAAGATAGCGATAAAGTGGTAAGTTAGAATTTTTTGCAGCAGCCACTGCGGAGGCCATTGAAACAGCAAGAATTGCATTTGCACCTAATCGGCCTTTATTTTCGGTGCCATCTAATTCAATCATGGTTTGATCAATCAATGTCTGATCATCATTATCAAGCCCTATAACTGCTTTAGCAATTTCAGTATTTACATGTTTAACTGCGTTTAAAACACCTTTACCAAAATAACGTTTAGCATCACCATCGCGAAGCTCAATAGCTTCTTTGCTTCCTGTCGATGCACCTGATGGAACCATTGCTCTTCCCATAACACCAGAATCTAATAAAACATCGGCTTCTATGGTGGGATTACCTCTTGAATCAATAATCTCTCGAGCAATCACCTGTTTCACAAAACTCATTCTTAATTCCTTAATCTATAATTAATTGTTTATTGAGTCATTTCAATAAAACCTGCTTTTTTAACTGAGCGATCAATCTCAGCTAAAATTTCAAGCAGTGCTTTCATTTTTTTAAGTGGCCATGCATTTGGTCCATCTGATAAAGCATCTTTAGGATTAGGATGTGTCTCCATAAAAATACCTGCAATACCGCTAGCTACAGCAGCTCTTGCTAACACCGGAACAAATTCGCTCTGACCGCCACTTTTATCTCCTTGCCCACCAGGTTGTTGCACCGAATGTGTGGCATCGAAAACTACAGGGCAATTGGTTTCCCGCATAATAGACAAACCTCTCATGTCTGAAACCAGTGTGTTATATCCAAAAGAAGCACCACGCTCACACACCATAATGTTATCAAGACCACCATTAGCTTCTTTAGCCTTATTAACCACTTGCTTCATATCGCCTGGCGCTAAAAACTGGCCTTTTTTAATATTGACAGCTTTACCTGAGGTAGCAACAGCAGCAATAAAATCAGTTTGTCTGCATAAAAATGCTGGAGTCTGTAAAACATCTACAACACTTGCAACTTGTGCAACTTGAAATTGATCATGCACGTCCGTTAATACAGGCACACCAATTTGTTTTTTTACTTCGGATAAAATTCTTAATCCCTCATCAATACCAAAACCTCTAAAAGTTTTATTTGAGCTTCGATTAGCTTTATCAAAAGATGATTTAAAAATAAATGGTATGTTAAGTGCTGACGTAATTTCTTTTAGTTGTCCTGCAACATCAAGAGTCATTGCTTCAGACTCGATGACACAAGGTCCTGCAATTAAAAATAGTGGGTGATTTAATCCAACTTCAAAGTTGCATAATTTCATGATGCACTTCCTTTAGATTGTTTATATTCCAACGCAGCATGAATATAGGCTTTGAATAATGGATGACCAGTTCTTGGATTGGACGTAAACTCCGGGTGAAATTGACAACCAAAAAACCATGGATGTTGATCTTGTGGTAATTCAATAATTTCACATAATTGTTCAAAAGGCGTTCTCGCAGAAACAATTAATCCTGCTTTAATGAGCTGATCTACATAATTATTATTAACTTCGTAACGATGACGATGACGCTCATTTACTTCGTTACCATAAATTTTATACGCTAACGTTCCTGATTCGACTGGACACTTCTGCGCACCTAAACGCATAGTGCCGCCTAAATCAGATGATCCGTCTCTTTTTTCAATAGTTCCCTCACTCGATTTCCATTCTGTAATCAAGCCAATGACTTGATGTTCTGATGCCTCATGGAATTCAGAACTATTTGCATGTTTAAGCATAGCCTTATGTCTTGCAAACTCTATAACAGCAAGTTGCATACCTAAACATATACCTAAGTATGGGATTTTATTTTCACGTGCAAATTGTATGGCTTTAATTTTTCCTTCAGTGCCTCGTTTTCCAAAACCGCCTGGAACTAAAATCGCATCCATTTCTAATAAAACTTTGGTGCCATTTTTTTCAATCTCTTCCGAATCAAGATAATGAATTTTAATTTTTACAGAGGTATGAATGCCGGCATGAATTAAAGCTTCTGTGAGTGACTTATAAGACTCTGTCAAATCAACATACTTACCTACAAATGCGATATCAATATGATGTTTAGTATGTTTAAGCGCGTCGGTAATCTTATCCCAGCTCGCTAAGTCTGCAGGTTTCGCAAGAATATTTAATTTGTGGCATACAATTTCATCAATCATTTGTTGATGTAATAAACTGGGTATCTTATAAATAGAATCTGAATCTACTGCAGAAATCACAGCTTCTAGTGGAACGTTGGTAAATAAAGCTATTTTTTTTCTTTCATCATCAGGAATAGCTCGATCTGCGCGGCAAATTAATATATCTGGTTGAATACCAATCTCTCTTAATTCCTTGACAGAGTGTTGAGTTGGTTTTGTTTTTAATTCGCCTGCTGTTGAAATAAAAGGAAGTAATGTGAGATGAATATAGCAAGCATTGGTGCGACCTTCTTCAAAACCAATTTGACGAATCGCCTCTAGAAAAGGAAGTGACTCGATGTCGCCTACTGTGCCACCGATTTCAACAATCGCAATTTCTGCACCATTAGCACCATTTTTAATATGTAATTTAATTTCATCTGTAATGTGAGGAATCACTTGAACGGTCTTGCCTAGATATTCTCCTCGACGCTCTTTACGAATCACACTGTCATAAATCTGACCTGTCGTAAAATTGTTCTTTTTGCCCATGCGAACTGAGATAAAACGTTCATAGTGGCCGAGGTCGAGATCGGTTTCTGCACCATCATTGGTCACAAAAACTTCACCATGTTGAAAAGGACTCATAGTTCCAGGGTCAACATTAATATAAGGGTCGAGTTTTAACATCGTCACTTTGATACCACGTGACTCTAAGATTGCGCCGAGACTCGCAGCAGCAATACCTTTACCTAAGGAAGAAACGACACCGCCAGTAACAAACACGTATTTGGTCATGGAAAGGCTTTTAAATAATTGCTGACGGGAGTCTATTTTACTTTAAAGCCATGTGTCTCACAATTGAAGTTTGCGGTTTCTCAAAGATATAAACGGATTTCAAAGGTTTTTATAAAATAAAATTCAAAAATAGGCTTTCTTTTATTGGACAAAATGGTGAATTGTCAATCCGTTTTAACAAAAAAACATCTCCACAAAATCTGTGGATAACTTTGTGGATAAGGGTGATATAAAATTGTAACTCGTGAATTTATAAGCGTATTTTTAAATCGCTTATTTTTTAATCTAAAAAAAGTTGTTTAAAATCAATAATTTAAGTTAAATGCTTCATTTCATTAGATTTTTTGGTTGATCTTAATGTAACTTCTTGGAAGGTGTGCATAACTACACTATTTTGGGGAGTGCATCGAGTGTATTTTTATATGAAGCTTCAATCACAGAAGTCAAACCAACGCAGCGTAAGTCAGCAAAGAAAGTTGCAATGCGATATAATTCTGATGGCGAATTCTTGGCTTTATGACCTAACCAAGATGGAGGAATATCAGGCGCATCTGTCTCTAACACAATGGATTCGATAGGTAATATCTTTGCTAAAGTTTGAATATGTGTTGCCCTTGGGTAAGTCATCGCACCACCAAACCCTAACTTAAAACCTAAATCAATAAACGCTTCGGCCTGTTGCAGACTTCCATTAAATGCATGTGCAATACCTCCTTTGACTGAATAACGTCTTAAATATTTCAAGACATCATCAATAGCATATCGCACATGCATGATTACTGGGAGATCGAAATCCTTAGCTAACTTTAATTGCGCAACAAAAATTTCTTCTTGCAATGTCTTATTTTCTTTTGTCACAAAAAAATCTAAACCGATTTCGCCAACAGCAATAGGTTGATAGGTATTTAAATAATGTTGGAGTGTATGTAAATCGTCATGCTTCATATCATCTATATACATTGGATGAAAACCTAATGCATAAAAACAATTTGGAAATGTTTCTGACAACTTTATAACATCATCAAAACTTTTGCGATTCACTGCCGGAATAATTATTTTTTCTATACCATGATCTAATGCAGTTTTTACAATAGCCGCATGTTCACCATCAAATTCAGTTGCATCTAAATGACAGTGGCTATCAATCAACATACATTGATTATTTTAATTTAAAACGCATTCTTAGATCTTTACCTATCCAGCGATGATCTATTAAGGTGGTATGAACTTTATGTTCTAGATTTTCATATTCAGGTAAAACAAACATACCTTTAGCTTCTGACCCAAAAATAACGGGCGCGTAATAAATGACAAGTTCATCAATTAAATTTTCTTTTAAAAATGCTCCATTCAAACCTTCGCCTGCTTCAATCCAAACATCATTCATCTCGCGCTCACCAAGCAATGTAAGAAGCGCTAACAAATTAACTTTTCCATGATCATTTAATTTTATACATTCAACATCTAAAGATTTTAATTGCGTTAGTTTTTCTTCATTGTCATTTGCGTAAACAATCAGCAAGGGTTTTTCATTGAGCATAGCGGCATCTAGGGGAATTTTTAAATCTGAATCTACAACCACACGCAAAGGTTGACGCGCATTATCATCAAGCCGCACAGAAAGTTTAGGGTTGTCATGTAAGACGGTTCCGATGCCTGTAATAATAGCACAAGCACTTGCACGCCAATGTTGAACATCCTGACGTGCTTCCTCACCTGTAATCCACTGACTCTTGCCATTCTTTAATGCAGTTTTCCCATCTAAAGACACTGCAAGTTTCGCTTTAACGTAAGGTATTTTTTTTGTCATACGAGAAATAAATCCAGCATTCAATGCTTGTGCTTGTGCTTCCATCACACCAATATCGACCTCTATGTGAGCATCTTTTAATTTATGAATACCATGGCCGGACACAATTGGATTAGGATCTTGCATCGCAATAAATACTTTTTTTACTTTAGCTTTAATTAAAGCATCAACACAAGGAGGTGTTTTACCAAAATGGGTACATGGTTCTAGCGTTACATAAACATCGCTGCCATATGACTTCTCCCCTGCTTCTTGAAGTGCAATTACTTCAGCGTGTGGGTCGCCTGACTTAATGTGATATCCCTGACCCACAATCACATTATCTTTAACAATAATGCAGCCCACTCTTGGATTAGGAGAAGTTGTAAATAAAGCTTTTTCTGCAAGCCTCAAAGCTTCACTCATGAAAAATTGAGGTGAGTGTGAATTCATTTAATCAAGATCACGAATAACATCATGAAAATCTTCAACATCTGAAAAACTTCTATAGACAGATGCGAAACGTATGTAAGCGACTTTATCCATTTTCTTTAATTCATGCATAACGTTTTCACCAAGCTCTCTCGCAGTAATTTCTTTTTCTCCATACGCAAGAACTTTTTGAATGATACGCTCAATCGCTTGATCTATATATTCAACAGGTACTGGGCGTTTATGAAGTGCTCGACTAAATGACTGATGGAGTTTATTGCGACTAAAATCTTCTCGCTTACCATTTTGTTTAACGACTTGCGGAAGTGTGAGCTCAGCAGATTCGTATGTCGTAAATCGTTTATCGCATTGCGAACAGCGGCGGCGGCGGCGAATTGAATTGCCTTCATCATTCACTCTTGAGTCAACGACTTGGGTATCTTCAGTTCCGCAGAATGGGCATTTCACTGGAAGTGGTTAAATCTTAAAAGTTAAGATCCATAGACTGGGAATTGAGCAGTTAAAACAACAACTTTAGCTTTAGTATCACTGATCACTTTTTCATCATTAGGTTGATCCAGTATGTCAGCGATCATTTGCGCGACCATATCTGCTTCTTTTTCTTTAAAGCCGCGTGTTGTAATTGCAGGAGACCCAATACGAATACCGGATGTGATAAAAGGGCTTTCTGGATCATTAGGAATTGAATTTTTATTTACGGTGATATGTGCTTGACCTAAAAGAACATCGGTCGCTTTACCAGTTAATCCCTTAGGTCTTAGATCTACTAAAAATACATGCGATTCGGTCCTGCCAGAAATAATACGCACACCACGTTTACTTAATGATTCGGCCATAGTCTGCGCATTTTTAATGACTTGCATTTGATAAGTTTTAAATTCTGGTTTTAATGCTTCTAAAAACGCAACGGCTTTAGCTGCAATAACGTGCATTAAAGGTCCACCTTGAATACCAGGAAATACAAAACTATTAATGCTTTTTTCGAATTCGGCTTTGGCTAAGATAATGCCCCCGCGAGGCCCCCTTAAAGTTTTGTGTGTAGTAGAAGTCACAAAATCTGCAAAAGGTACTGGATTGGGATATACCCCTGCTGCAATAAGTCCTGAATAGTGCGCCATATCTACCATAAAGTAAGCACCTACTTTTTTGGCGATTTGCGACATCCGTTCCCAGTCAAATCGTAACGCATATGATGAAGCACCGCCAATAATCAATTTTGGCTTTGACTCAATTGCAAGTTTTTCCATCTCGTCGTAATCAATCTCTTCATGCGCGTTGAGCCCATAAGGAATAATATTAAATAACTTTCCTGATAAGTTTGCAGGTGATCCGTGTGTTAAATGTCCACCATGACCTAGGTTCATACCCATCACAGTGTCGCCAGGTTTAAGTATTGAAAAATAGACCGCCTGATTGGCCTGACTTCCAGAATGTGGTTGAACATTTACATATTCAGCGCCATATAATTTCTTTAAACGATCAATCGCAATTTGTTCTACATTATCTACAAATTCACATCCGCCATAAAAACGTTTACCTATATAGCCTTCTGCATATTTATTAGTCAACTGAGAGCCTTGCGCCTCCATCACTGCTGGACTCGTGTAGTTTTCAGACGCAATAAGTTCAATGTGATCCTCTTGTCGCTTAACCTCATGAGTCACATGAAGTGCAATGTCTGGATCTACAATACTTAATTTTTGAGCTTTGCTAAACATGACTAATTTCCGCTATATATTTATAATAATAAGGCTTTGATTACCTCTAAAAAACGTTATTTTATCATGGGTCTGACCTATCTTTCTGAATGAAGTTCTATCTTAGATAAAATCTAAAAGTTATAATCTTTACTTAAATATTTAAACGAAAGATCGTATGCATTGGACAGATAGTCAAAAAATTGCCGAAGCGCTTTTCGACAAACATCCCGATATAGATCCTAAGACAATTCGATTTACTGACCTATACCAATGGGTCTTAGATTTAGAAGGCTTCCAAGATGATCCCAATAAGTGTGGGGAAAAAATTCTAGAAGCTATTCAACTTGCATGGATTGAAGAATCAGAATAATTCATGGCGTCTCTTCCTAAAGAAATTTTTAAAGCCTATGATATTCGTGGCATTGTCGGTAAAACCCTGACATCTAATTATGTTGAAATCATAGGTCGTGCGATAGGTAGTGAGGCTATTGACCGTAAACAAAAAGAAATTTGTGTAGGTTTTGATGGAAGACTTTCTGGCCCAGAGCTTTCAAATGCACTGATAGAAGGTATACTTAAAACAGGTATACATGTCATTAACCTTGGCATGGTCACCACGCCTATGGTTTATTTCTCTACATTCTTTCTTAAAACCCAATCGGGTGTCATGGTTACAGGAAGCCATAATCCACCAGACTACAACGGAATAAAAATGGTCTTAGGTGGCGATACATTATCTCCAGAAGCCATACAAAAACTTTACTCACGCATTGAAAAAGAAAATTTTTATACCGGTCGAGGTTCATTAAAAAAATATGACATCACAAATGATTACATTGAGGCGATTAAAAATCATATTCATCTAAAACGCCCCATGAAAATTGTCATTGATTGTGGCAACGGTGTCGCAGGTGCTTACGCTAAAAAAATTTATGAGAGTATTGGCTGTTCAGTTAAAGAATTATTCTGTGAAGTGGATGGTACATTTCCTAACCATCATCCTGACCCCTCCGAGCCTCACAATTTAAATGATGTCATAGCACATCTTAAGAATGGTGATACTGAATTAGGTTTTGCATTTGATGGCGATGGAGATCGCTTAGGTGTCGTGACAAAAGATGGTCAAATTATTTATCCGGATCGACAACTTTTATTATTTGCAGAAGATGTATTAAGTCGAAATCCAAATGCCACCATTATTTTTGATGTGAAATCAACACGTCATTTATTCCAATGGATTAAAGATAAGGGCGGCAAACCGCTAATGTGGAAAACAGGTCACTCACTTATCAAAGCTAAAATGAAAGAAGAAAATGCTGCATTAGCTGGCGAAATGAGTGGGCATACTTTCTTTAAAGAACGTTGGTATGGTTTTGATGATGGTATTTACGCAGGTGTTCGTCTTTTAGAGATCTTAAGTCGTTTTGAAAATCCATCTGAAATTCTAAATAATTTACCTAATAGTATTAGTACACCTGAACTTCAAATCAAAATGAAGGAAGGTGAGCCACATGCATTAATTAAACAGTTACAAACGGAGGCTCGATTTAAAAATGCATTAGAGATTATTAAGGTTGATGGCTTACGTGTTGAATATCAAGATGGATTTGGCTTGATGCGTGCGTCAAATACCACTCCTGTGATTGTTTTAAGATTTGAAGCAGAAAGTAAAGTTGCGCTTGAAAGAATTCAAGCTAGTTTTAGAAGTGTTTTATCTAAAGCTTCTCCAAATTCACAGCTTCCATTTTAAAAATGACTTTTTAAGTTATTAGTAATTTTAATCCTGCAATCACAAGCACTAAAGCCAAAACTTTTTTTATAGTTTTAGCTGAGTAAAATTTTATGCCGAGTGTTGTGCCTATGAATGCACCCATTAAAGTTGCGACTAAAAATAATGGTAATTGATCTGGTAGATTTTGAACCGATGAATAATTACCAAGCAAACCAAAACTTGAATTAATTAAAATAAAAAGTGCCGAAATACCTGATGTTGTTCTAGTTGAACCCCAACCTAAAAATAATATGAGTGGAGATAAGAATATGCCACCCCCCGTTCCTGTTAATCCAGCCAAGAAACCAATTAAAGCACCTACAATCACCGCTAAAAAAAACGGTGGCTTTTTAAGGTCTTGATCAATCTTATTACCTAAATGGGTGATTAAAGAAATAGCTGATACTAATAAGATTATACCTACAATAAATTTATACACATGATGAGGCGCATTGATATAGCCACCTAAAAATGCAAAAGGTATCGCACCCATAGCAATAGGCAACAAGACCTTAAAATCAAAAAATCCTTTTTGAATAAAACGCCAGCTTGTAAAAGAAGCAATACAAATATTTAAAACTAACGCTGTGGGTTTGATTACCAAACTAGGAAGATTAAACAGCGTCATAATAGCAATATAAACAGATGCTCCAGCATGTCCTACGGACGTATACAAAATAGCGCCTAATAATAAACATAGGCTAATGATTAAATCGATTAATTCAACATGCATGACATCTACCTTTTTATTTCTCTGAATTAAGACTCACTATACTTGAACAATAAATAGGTTAAAAACTTTAAGTATTTAATTACAAAGCGTTTAATAGATTAATCAGGGTAAAATACCCAACTATGCAAAATGCTCTTCATTTAACACCTCGCGCGATCAATAAATATCGCTCTTATTGGGCGAAACGATTGGGGCACTTTTGAACTAACCGACGAATCTTTAGATCAGCCTATTGGAGACCTAGAAAATTCCTTAAGCAAACACCATGTGAAGAATGACCCATTTACATTAATTAAACATGGTGAAACGATAAAGTTGTAGTTTATAGCGCTTAATTTAAATTCATCATAGAATTAACTTCAAAAATAATTTTTTTAAATAAATGAGATCTACTTATGCTTAAGAAACAAAAACTTTCATTGATTCATCCATCAGAAATTACTCCAGAAAATATTTATAGAGAACGACGAGAGTTTATAAAAAATTTAACTGTTGGTATAAGTTCGACTGCATTATTAACTATTTCAAATAAAAGTATTTCAGCGATAAATACATTGCCTAATTTCAATCAATCAAAGAAAAATAACAATGAAAAGATCTCGTCATTAAAAGATATAACGAGTTACAACAATTATTATGAATTTGGTACGTCTAAATCAGATCCTAGTAAATACGCAAATAAATTAAAAACAGATCCATGGTCAATTTCAATTGAAGGTGAATTAGAAAAATCTATTACATTGTCTATTGATAATTTAATTAAAATTGCTCCTTTAGAAGAGCGTATCTATCGACTTCGGTGTGTTGAAGGATGGTCTATGGTGATTCCATGGATAGGCATTCCTTTAAACGCATTACTTAAAAAGGTATTACCAAATAATAATGCTAAATTTGTTGAGTTTGTTTCACTCAAACGCCCCAGCGAAATGATTGGTCAAAAAGATGATATATTAGATTGGCCTTATACCGAAGGACTAAGGATAGATGAAGCTATGCATCCATTGGCAATTTTAGCTGTAGGTCTTTATGGAAAAGTTTTACCGAATCAAAATGGGGCTCCTGTAAGATTAGTCGTGCCTTGGAAATACGGCTTCAAAAGTATTAAAGCAATTACTAAAATTAATCTAGTTGAAAAAATGCCCATTACAACCTGGATGAAAGCAAATCCAAAAGAATATGGTTTTTATGCCAATGTAAATCCTGAAGTGGATCATCCGCGCTGGTCACAAGCCTCTGAAAGAAGAGTTGGCGAAAGTCTTTTAGCACCAAGACTTAAAACTCGAATGTTTAATGATTACGCTGAAGAAGTAGGTTCAATGTATCAAAATATAGATTTGAAGAAATATTTCTAAGTTATCTTGAAAATTAATCAGGCATATTTAAAACGTATACTTTTTATCTTAAGTTTATGGCCTATTCTTTCAATCACCATAGATATCTTTCAAGACAATCTTGGAGCTAATCCTGTCGAATTTATCGAGCGTCACTTTGGGAAATGGACGCTTATATTTTTATGCTTAACTCTAAGCATGACCCCTTTAAGACGTCTAACAAAAATTAGTTGGTGGATATTGTATCGAAGGATGCTAGGTCTTTTTGTCTTCTTCTATGCATCAATTCATTTACTTTGTTATATAGGACTGGATTATCACTTTGCATGGAATGCTATTAAAAATGACATCATCAAACATCGTTATGTTCTAGTTGGATTCTTGGCGTGGTTATTACTTATTCCCTTAGCACTTACTTCATCAAAAAGAATGATTCAAAAATTAAAAACAAATTGGAAAAAATTACATAAAATTATATATTTGATAGCTATCTTAGGCGTACTTCATTTTTTGTGGCTTGTTAAAAAAGATATTACTGAGCCTCTTATATTCGCAGCAATCATTTCCTTATTATTTGTATTAAGAATAAAATTCTCTAAAAGTAAAAATCACTAAAATATCAAAATAATTTGATATATTGAGCTTTTATGAAAACAATCTATAAATCTTTTTTATTTTTTATACATTTACTTTATGTAACAAATATACATGCCGAATCTGAACATAAACAACCTATGGTAGCTATTTTATATAGCGATGAATTTCTTCTTCATGATACTGGACCTAATCATCCCGAAAATCCTGATCGTCTAATTTCTGTAATTCAATATTTGAAAGAAGATCTGGAATTAAAAAAACACCTTTCATGGCCTCTATTTAATAGGGCTTCAGATGAGATATTGAATTTGGTGCATGACAAAGAATACGTAAATCTTGTAAAGAATGAAATTAGTTCTCTAGGCAATACTACAAAATATTTGAGTACTGGCGATACAGTCATTTCTAAAAAGACTTTTGATGTCGCAACACTATCTGTTGGTGCTGGTATTGAGGGAGCGAATCAGGTTATGACAAAAAAATCTTTATCAGCATTCGCTTTTGTTCGTCCTCCTGGTCATCATGCAACATCAAATCGTGGCATGGGATTTTGTGTTTTTAATAATATTGCAATTGTTGCAAGATACCTACAAAAACAATATGGATTAAAACGAATACTGATTGTTGATTATGATGTTCATCATGGCAATGGCACTCAAGATATTTTTTATGATGACGATTCAGTTTTTTATTTCAGTATTCACCAACATCCTTTTTACCCTGGCACTGGAAGATCTTCAGAAAAAGGAGCAAATGAAGGATATGGCTTTAATTTAAATATTGACTTACCGAAAGGCGCGGGTGATAAAGAATTTATTAAGGGTTTGGAAGAGAATCTTATTCCCGCTATGCAAAAATTTAAGCCAGAATTTATATTAGTTTCATCAGGATTTGACGCACACGAAAATGACCCTTTAGGGCAACTTAATTACACAAATAAAGGATATCAAGAAGCTACTGAAATTTTATTGGGTATTGCCAAAAAATACGCATCCCATCGTATTATGTTTATGCTTGAGGGAGGTTATAATCCAAAGAATATTACTGAAGCGTCTAGCGTCATTCTAAAAACAATGATCTCAAGTAAAATGTTTACTTCTCGATGAATAACTATCATTAGAGCTATTAAGGATTACTGATATGAAAGTTAATGGTAAGCATTTTCAAACAATATGGCCTGATTCAAATGAATTCATAGTACATATTATTGACCAAACAAAACTTCCTCACCATTTTATTACCAGAACACTTCACTCCCTCGATGAAGCTATCAATGCAATCAAAATTATGCAGGTTCGTGGTGCCCCTCTTATAGGAGTTACAGCGGCCTATGGTATTGCATTAGCTATGAAAAATGACCCTTCAGACGATACATTAAAAGAAGCATCACTAAATCTTTTTCAATCAAGACCTACAGCCATTAATCTCCAATGGGCTTTAGACCGCATGAATGATGAGCTCCGATCGATATCTCCTGGAAAACGTTTTGATGTAGCGTGGTCTTTATCACAAAAAATGTTAGATGAAGATGTAGCCACTAACCAATCAATTGGTAAAAATGGTTTAAATCTCATAGAAGGTTTATTAAATAAAAAAACATTGCAAATATTGACACATTGCAATGCTGGCTGGTTGGCAACCGTTGATCATGGAACAGCTTTAAGCCCTATTTATTATGCTCACGAAAAAGGTATTAATCTTCATGTATGGGTAGATGAAACAAGACCGCGCAATCAAGGTGCACATCTTACAACCTGGGAATTGGCACAACAAAATATACCCCATACATTAATTAGCGATAATACGGGTGGTTATTTAATGCAAAAAGGGGAAGTGGATCTAGTCATTGTAGGTGCGGATCGAGTTTCTATGCGAGGTGACGTATGTAATAAAATTGGTACTTACTTAAAAGCAATTGCTGCATATGAAAACAATATCCCTTTTTATGTAGCAGCCCCCTCGTCGACAATTGATAAAGATGCTAAAAAAAACTTTTTTGATATTCCTATTGAATCTCGACATGAAGAAGAGGTGTTAATGATGCAAGGGTTAAATCAAAATAATGAATTAACACAAATTCAAATTGCACCTCATGGAACGCGTGCATATAATCCTGCATTTGATATTACACCACATAAATATGTTACAAAAATTATTACTGAAGATGGTATTTACTCACCGCAGGAATTAGAATCAATTTATTCTCAATGACATCTCAACAACAATTGCTTCAACTCACACTGCATCTTCAGAGCTCTGGCTTAAATGAAGGTTCATCTGGAAATTGCAGCCTACGTCATGACAACGGATTTTTTATAACACCTTCAGGATTAAATCCAAAAAAAATGACAGAAGAAGATATGGTATGGATGAATTTTGAAGGTCATATTAAATCCAATCAAAAACCAGCACGCGAACCCTCAAGTGAATGGCGTTTTCATCATGATATTTTAAAGCTACGTTCAGATGCGAATGTTGTGATACATACCCATTCTACTTTTGCGACTACTTTAAGTCTTTTTAGGCAAGATATACCTGCATTTCATTACATGATTGCTGTCGCAGGAGGCAACTCTATTCGATGTAGTCAATATAAATTATTTGGAACACAAGAATTATCAAATGCTACCTTAAAAGCGCTTGAAGGGCGCAAAGCTTGTTTACTTGCAAATCACGGAATGATTGCCATAGGACATGATATCGAAGATGCATTAAATATTACCCATGAAGTTGAACGACTTTGTGAGCAATATACTTACGCAATGCAAATAGGATTACCTATTATTCTTTCTGATGAAGAGATGAATGATGTGATTGATAAATTTCAATCTTATGGAAGCTGGAATAAATTTTAACATTGACCTGTCAAAATTTTTAACGAATATCTTAAACTTAAGATGAAAAAATCAAATACTCAACTCACCTGCCCTTTATGCGGAAAAGCTAATCAATGCGTTATTGCACAAGGTGAAAAAGATATAAAGAAATGTTGGTGTTATAACGTTAGTGCTAATCAAGAATTATTATCTAAACTTAATAATCAAAACAGTTGTTTATGCGTAAATTGTCTTAAGCCTACCAAAAGTTTTGACGGTTAATTAAATTAAATGTGTAAGATGTTCTGATATTGCCTGACCAAAAATCGCATGTTGATTAAGATCAAAATGAACACCATCTACTACGCTAGAAGTAGTGATTTTCCCAGCATCAAAAAAATCACATTGTTCTTCTCTACATAATTGCTCGTAAGCTTCAGCGAGCCCCATACATTTTTTATCGCCATCTTTAAATTTCAATGCAATATCACCTTTAGGTTCTAGTATTGGTGGTGGTGCAATGACAAGTATTTTAGGTATTAACATGCCTGGCTCTAAATTTGTTTCGCGTACCGCATGAATTAATCTTTTCATGCCTTTTGCAGCATCTAAAGCAGTATGGTTGTAGTTAGCCTGAAAATCATTTGTGCCTAGCATTAAGATAACCAACTCAACTGGAGAATTAACTTCAATACGTTCAGATAAACCGATAAGACCATTACGTCCAGGCCTTATAGGGTCATCATAAATAGTTCGCCTGCCATTTAAACAATCTTCAATCACGCGAACATCCTTGCCCAATTGATTAAGATTCATTTCTAAAATACCAGGCCATCTTTGATGGAATGGAAATCGATTACGCGTCATAGGAATAATGCCCCATGCAATCGAATCTGAATAAACAAGGATATGTTTCATCTAAATAATTATATTGTAAAAGTAGCTTAAAAATGACTTGAAAATAGTGTGAATTAAGTAGAAGATAATATCTATGATTAAAATTGCATGCACAATCTTTTTTGTTTTCATAACAAGCGAAGTTTTCGCTGTATGTAACAGTGTAGCTGTTGACGATAATAGTCGCATTATTTCTTATGCAAAAGATTTTTTAGATCAAGCTGACTTTGAATTTAAAAAAGCAAACGCTGTGAGAGGTTGTGAGCTTTTACATATTAGCCGATTTTTTATTAATCAGTCAGGCAATCAAAAGCTCACCAATCAAATCACAAATCTATATGATAAAAAGTGCAACAAAATAAATATTGAGAATATTTAAGTATTAATCATCCATTCAATTGTAATAATAGGGATATAAATAATATTTAATTTATTGGCACACTAATCTTTATTTATTTTTGCGAACTTTTTCAAAAAAAATAAGACAAAGAAGCATTTAATTCATATAGGTATCTTATGAAAGTTCTCTTTTTCTTAATTCTAGCTTTAAGTATAAAGCTATTAGCCGTTACTGACAAAAATATAGACATACAAAAGCTCGAGAATCAAAAAGCTTTCATTAGTCGAATGAACCAATGTATGGACTCTGATCAGCTTGGCCAATTTATAAAAAAAGCACTTCAAAACACCACTGATCAAGAAAAAAAGTCAAAATATGCGGCCATTCTTGAAGAATTAATTAAATATAATCCTTCTTGCTTCATCGCAAGCGTGAATAAACTGGACAATCAAAACTGTAAAGAAATTGAAGAGCTTTACCTCGAAGAACCTCACTTTTATCCACGTGAGGATCTTAAAGCTTCCCTTAAGCAAACTAAAGATTACTCTAAAAGCTGTTTAGCGAGTTAAGGTAATATTTCTTCATGAAAATTTTTAAACCCATTAACTTATATTTTTGCTTAAGTCTACTTCTCACTTTTTTCACTTCTTATGCAAATGAATCAGCAGAAAAACCATTAACAGGTAAATATACTGAAAAGTATCACAACGAGAACCCAAAATATGAGCTGAACTATATCGATGGCAAAAAAGAAGGTCTAGAAATTTTTTGGTATATCAGCGGCGGTAAATATATTCAAACGACTTATAAAAATGATAGGGAAGATGGTATATGGAATCAGTGGTTTGAAAATGGCCAACTAAAATTGGAAGCTCATTATAAAGATGGTAAAGAAGATGGTTTGTTTTCGCTTTGGTATGACAACGGTGTCAAACGTTCTGAATCTAATTTTGTAAATGGTGAAAAAATTGGATATGAAACTTATTGGGAAAGAAATGGCAATATTAAATCTAAAACCTTATATAAAGACAACAAGCCAGTGAACTAGTTTCTCTACTTAGCATCAAAAGTTTTTAATCTAACTTATTGATTTATATCATAAATTAAACATTACATCTATAATGAGTTGTAGCCCTAAAAAAAATCGAATTTTTATCTTTTTATGTAGTCTTATAAAGTAAGCAATAAGCTGAAATATTGCCTGACTAGCTCTAAATCTCACCCCTGAGTTATTTAGAGCTAATCTTTTTTTTAAGAGTTGACGATTTAATGATAAAAATACTATTCAACAATTCTTATATTAATTTTACCTTCTCTTAGCTTTTAACTTTTCCTTCATTTTAATATTATTAAACTCTTGCACAGTCAAAACGACTCCAAAAATTACCATTATGAAGCAAAATAATCCTGTGTAAAATATGACTGGATCATTCATGATTAATCCTTTCTAGTAATAACTTTAAAGTAAATGGCAAAAGTTAAAATTGAAGGTATCCATGTCGCCGTAAATAGGCCCTCTTCTTTTTGGCCATTGAACCATAAATATGCTGTTGTTATAAAAGCTACAAAAACTGAAATTAAAATACATTTATCAGACATCTTAAGCATTATTTTTTCCTTTTTTTAGTGATTAAATTAAAATTAACCTTCATTCCAGAAACCCCATGATGCTATAAGTAAGAATATAACTGTCATAGAAGCATGGGCTCTTAAGCTTGTTTCATTTGGCAGTTTTAATAAAAATGGCACAAACTCAAACATTCCTAGAATTAGCCATATTAAAGACAGTATAGAAAGTACAAATGTAATTCTAGCTAATTTTTTTCTTAAGTTCATTGTATTATCTATTTAAATTTAAGTTAGCTTGACGTCTAGAGCTAGGAGTTGTCAAGAATAAAATCATTAATTTTGACACTTTCTAGCATACCCCGGAGCTAAAAATTTCTATTAAAATGAATATATGAAATCCATCGCCCTCATTGATGTTAATAACTTTTATGTCAGCTGTGAAAGAGCGTTTAATCCCAGGCTAGAAAATAAACCTGTCGTTGTATTAAGCAACAATGATGGATGTGCTATATCTCGTTCAAATGAAGCTAAAGCACTTGGCATTAAGATGGGAACACCATGGTTTAAGCTTAAAGAGTTTGCTCACCAAGAAAATGTCACAACTCTCTCATCTAATTACACTTTGTATTTAGATATGAGCCATCGTGTGATGACTTTATTATCTAAGTTTAGTCCAGATCAAGAAATCTATTCTGTGGACGAATCATTTTTAGATTTAACCACATTTAAATCTAAAGACCTTATTAAGTATGGTCAACAAATCAAAACTAAAATTAAACAATGGACAGGACTTCCAGTTTCTATCGGTATTGGTTCCACTAAAACATTATCTAAGTTAGCCAATCACATTGCTAAAAAGAATCCATCATTCAAAGGTGTATGTAACCTTAATGTGATGGGCCAAGACACACTTGATACATGGATGAGTCATATTCCAGTTTCTGATGTTTGGGGTGTTGGCAGAAGCCTTGCACCCAAATTAAATCAACTTGGCATCATGACTGTTTTAAATTTAAAACATGCAGATCCAGACTATATACGCCAACAATTTAGTATTGTGCTTGAAAAAACAGTACGTGAACTTAATGGCGTGATGTGCATGGAATTAAAGGATGTAGAAGAACCCAATAAAGAAATTATGGTGTCGCGTTCTTTTGGTAGGCGAGTCAAAGATAAAAGTGAACTCATAGAGGCTGTTACTTATTACACAAGTCGTGCAGCTGAAAGAATGAGAAAACAAGAATCCGTTGCGACATCTCTATATGTTTATATTAGAACAAGCCAGCATGATGATAAGAAGCAATATGCCAATGGAGTTAACATCCCTTTATTCCAGCCCAGTGATGACACCATGGTGTTAACGAGTGCCGCTCTATTAGGTCTAGATTACATTTATCGTGATGGTTTTAACTATCAAAAAGCAGGCATCACTCTTTGTAATTTAATTTCTAAACATAAAGTCCAAGGCAGTCTATTTAATGACACTATTTCAAACTCACGCATGAAGATTATGGACACCATCAATCAAAGATGGAAAGGTAAATTAAGGCTGGGCAGTGAAGGTGTTAAGAAAGAATGGGAAATGCGGGCTAATTTTAAATCAAGAAACTACACAACTAACTGGGATCAGTTAATTATCGCGAGCTAAACCTAAGTGTCAAAAGTTTTGACGATTAAAAATCTCCTCGCATACCAAACATAATTGACCTGCTACCTGTTGGTGCAATGTCTTTTAAGAATGATGAATGCTCACGAATTTCTTCATCTAAAAGATTGTTAACCCGTGAAAAAGCTTCTAAATTATATTGCGTCGGTAATTTATAAGTCGCCATCATACTTACACTTGTATAAGAGTCTGTAGTGAGTTCTTTATGTGTCCCATAGTTAAAGTTGGTAGCCACATGCTCTTGTTTAAAAGCATGAAGCACATCAAACCTCGCACCGAAGCGATTAAGTTCATACTTTAAACCCCCGCCAATTTTAAATGGTGAAATACGAGGTACATAACCACCATTGGTCTTATCACGCGCATCCGTATAATCAGCCCTTACATTTAATTGTAAATTATCAGTAAGAGAAGTTTTACCCTCCAACTCAAACCCCTTAAATTCGGCCTTAATCCCTGTAAATCGAGATATTTTATGAGCATCACCCTCTACCGCAACCAATGTATTTGTTGAAAGTAGTCCAATATAGTTTGAAAACTTTGTGTAATACGCCCCCAAAGTCAAGCTATCTTGCCCATGTTTCCAACGAATCTGACCATCAAGTCCATTCGATTTTTCGATTTTTAAATTGCTTTGGCCTTGTTCATAAGCCCCCGTAGCTACATGCACACCATCTGCGTAAAGCTCAAAATAAGAAGGCGCGCGTTCATTGTGACTAAGATTACCTGTAAGCGACCACTGAGAATTTAAGGTATAAAGCCCTCCAACTGCACCATTATCTGTCTTGAAGCTCTTATTGGTTGCGGTAAAAGTACCACCGCCCTTACTATCCACATCATGTTGACCATGCCTCAAACCAAAAGTAATTTTATGTTGATCAATTGGTAACTCTTCATAAAGGTAGACTGATTGAGCATTGGTTTTAGATGAAGGCACAAAAGCTTCCGCGCCTAACGCCTGAAACTTTCCATTCTCAAATTGCAACCCTAAAACACCTTTAATATTAAGGATAGGTTGATGTCCCAGTTCAAATGTACCCTCTACTCCTTTGTTCTTAAATGTTGTTCCTACCGCCCCATTTTCAATTTCTTTATGCATATAGTCGGTATATGCCGCTCGAAATTTGGCACGCTCAAAGAAGGTACCAATATCTCTCACCTCGGAAGCAAAATCAAAACGATCACTATCCATATCAATCTTAATAGCCGCTTCATTAGGACTTCCATACTGAGTTTGATGCTTAGCATAACTTACCCCTGCATATCCGCGATCAAAAATCATAGAGGCACCTACCGCTCCGCCATTGGATTCTGATTGGCTATTAATGAGTTTATTAGACCCATGATTTGTGGCATACGGTGCATAACCACTGGTGGCTGGATCCCAAGAGTTAGTAGTCCTTTTTCTAGATGACACAGCATTACTTGGTATACGTAAATTCTTCGCATCTCGATTATAGGCATCAAAGTGCATGACAAAATTACCCGAGCCCACATCCACCACCGCCGCATTGCTTTGTTCTAAGTTAGCACCACCATAACGTACCTCACCTCTCCCTGTAATACCCTCAAATTTTTCTTTAGGAATTCGGTGGTCAATAGTATTCACAACACCGCCAACCGCACCGCCCCCATAAAGTAATGTTGCTGGTCCGCGGATGACATCAATCTGTTCAATAATGAGAGGGTCAATCGAGACACCATGGTCAAAACTCAAATTGGAAGCATCTAAATTATTGACCCCATTTTGTAAGATCTTGATGCGATCACTGTCCATACCTCGGATCATAGGTCTTCCGACTGAAGGCCCAAATGAACTATTACTAACACCTGGAATACTATTAAGTGTCTCAGCTAAAGTATTTTCTCGTTTTAATGAAAGTTCCCGTCCATTTAAAATAGAAATAGGAACAACCATTTGATCGGAGCCCACGCCGAGTGGGTTACCGGTCACAGGTGTCGTCGGTAGCGTGATAGTTGCTTTTTCAGCTGCGATCGTTGATTGAATTAATACTAATAGAAATACAAATGTTAATAGCTTGAGTTTCATCTCAAACCCTTTTCAAAAAAAATTAATGTTTCAAAGCCCTTAAAATATTTAAGGGCTATAAGTTCAAATTAATTTAAGAGTTTTGAGGTGGAGCGCGGGCAGCAAAGTAAATTGCTGTAAGAGATTGATACGAATTAGATTGAAAGACAAATGCTGTGTATTGATTTAACGCTTCAACATGAAATACTAATTCACCATCATTGATAAGTTGAAGTTTTGCAAAACTTATACATTGGCTACAAGAGTTTAAATCTGATTTATGTGAATGCGTTTTTTGAGTGTAGTCTTGTATGTGAGAAATTTCATGAGCAATCGCTGCTTGCTGACTAAAAGCAAACAAAAAAACTAAACATAAAATACTATAAAGGCGTTTAAACATATAATCATTTTAACACGCTCTTATTGACCTTGGCTTGCTTAAATGAACACCTGCCTTTTATCTCAAGGAGGTTAAAATGATTTATTATTCTTAAGATATGAACCAATCAATCTCATTTTCACACGTAAAGGAATTACTTTATTTACTCGGTATCGTATTAAGTGCCGGGATGCTATCTGGCTATATAGCAAAAATACTTAAACTGCCAGATATCGTTTTTCTTTTATTTGCAGGAATACTTTTAGGGGTAAATGGACTAAGCATTATAGATATTAAGGTTAATTCTGTTCTTAATCAGCTCATCCTTATTTTTGGTTCTTGCTACATCTTATTTGATGGTGGCGCGAGTGTGCGCATTCATATTATTAAAAAAGTTTGGCCCACACTTTTATTAATTTCAACATTAGGCGTTCTAATCACCACTTTTATTTCAGCTATCGCCGCACAATTTTTTATTGGCCTTCCATTTATTGTTGCATTACTTTTGGGATCCACAATTGCCTCTACGGACCCAGCAACCTTAATTCCAGTATTTAAACAAACTAAAGTGCCTGAAAAAATAGCTCAACTAGTCATTAGTGAATCTGCTTTTAATGATGCTATAGCTGCCATTCTTACAATGACACTATTTACTATGGCTATCGGTGAAAGTGCGTTTAATCTAAGCCAGAGTATCATCGACTTATTACAACAATCTTTTGTGGGCATGCTGGCTGGAGGCAGCCTAGGTTATCTATCGGTATCTATCATCTCTCATGAGAAATATGGTTTTCTTCGCGAGTACGGTCCTTTAGTAACTTTAATGACTGTAGCCTCAGCTTTTTTAGCTGCGGATAATTTTCATGCAAGTGGTTTCATGGCAGTATTTATTTTTGGAATAGTGCTTGGCAATAAAGATGTATTTGGTTTTAAAACAAACAATAAAGAACAAGAAAAATTAGATGACTTTATTTTGACGACCTCTTTAATTATGAGGATATTTATTTTTATCCTTTTAGGTTCTCAAGTTAATTTTTCTCTCCTATCTAAATATTTTTGGCCAGCTTTTGCTACTGTTTTAGTATTTATGTTTATCGCGAGACCTCTTACTGTTTTTCTTTGTGCACTTCCAAACAGAAAAGCAAATTGGACACTTAAAGAATTGATTTTAATGTGCTGGACGAGAGAAACTGGGGTTATTCCTGGGGCATTAGCTAGTATGTTGGTTGGCTTAAATGCTCCTCATGCAGACATTATTGCTGCAGTGACATTTATGGCAATATTAATCACTATTACTATCCAACCACTTACTACAGGTTGGCTTGTAAAAAAAATGAAATTTTGACACTTTTTAGCATACTCCTTATTCCAACTCTTTCTAACCTGAGATCATCCTCACGATCATTGAACTAAAAGTGATGCGTAATATTGACAACTCTGAAACTCAGGCATAGTATTAATCTCTAAAAGTCAAAAAATATTCAATTTTTTGAAAGTTAGTTTGTTTTATTTAAATAAAATTACCGGAGTAATTATTATGAAAAAAATATTGTTTTTTGTTGTTTTGTTTTTTGTCTTCAATAACTCTCTTTTTGCAGAAGAGGACTTAGGTTTCAAACCCTTTCATCCTACAGATGCCCTCTTAATTGGTGGAAATGGTCCCTTTAATCAAGGCGCTGAATATCAAGAAGCTGTGGCTGACTTTAAACCCTTTCATCCTACAGATGCCCTCTTAATTGGTGGAAATGGTCCCTTTAATCAAGGCGCTGAATATCAAGAAGCTAAGTAAATCTAAATTTGATTTAGATTAAAAATCTTTATATTGATTTTGTAGTTTTTCCTAAAAACTACTTCAAGTAATAAACCCTACTTAGACTGATAAAGATTAGGTGGGGTTTTCTTTTTATAGCAAGCATTTGCTAACACACCTCTATTTGACCCCTGCTAATTTTGCCCCACCTGAATATGCTAGAACCCCCTTTTTTAAAGTAAAATATCCTGTCACTGCACTTGTCGATTGGAATGGCAGTTGTTGATAATTAATTGTTGCAGATAATCTTTGTGCTTTAGTTAAATCATAATAAGCACCAGCAGAAGCTACTGGACGTGTGCGTTTAATATCAGTGTTGAAAGCTACTGAGTTGAGTATATCTGCATTCAAACTTGTCGCTGAATAATTACTGACTGAATGATAGAAGTCTTGTTCGAGTCCTAATTGAGCTGTGAGGGTAGCTTTGTCAGTCAATGAATGATTGACTTTGAAACCTAATAAAGCCGCTGCACTTTTATCTTTTAAGGCTGCTACTGAGCTACACTTTGAGTGTTGAAGGCGCTGCGTAATTGACCTGCTTGATATTGCATAGATGATTGAGTATCGGCAACGGCGGGGCGACTGTTGATTTACCTGTTCCAATATATCAAGGATTTTTAACTCTAAGGAGAAAAGAAATGGCTAAAATTATTTGTGTGCTCTACGACGACCCCATAGCGGGCTACCCGAAGTCTTATGCGCGCGATAATGTTGCGCAACCAGAACATTACCCTGATGGGCAGACGCTGCCGACGCCGAAAGGCATTGACTTCAAGCCCGGCACCTTACTGGGCAGCGTGTCCGGAGAACTGGGCCTGCGTAAATATCTGGAATCAAATGGCCATCAGTTGGTTGTGACTTCCAGCAAGGATGGTGCCGATAGCGTGCTTGACCGCGAACTGCACGATGCCGAGATCGTCATCTCGCAACCGTTCTGGCCCGCTTACATGACAGCCGAGCGTATCACCAAGGCACCGAAACTGAAAATGATCGTGACTGCCGGTATCGGATCCGATCACATCGATCTAGACGCTGCCAACACACGCAACATCACCGTTGCCGAAGTGACCTATTCCAATAGCAATAGCGTCGCCGAACATGTGGTAATGATGATCCTGTCACAGGTACGCAACTATATTCCTTCGTACAATTGGGTGGTCAAGGGTGGCTGGAACATCGCCGATTGCGTGGAACGCTCCTACGATCTGGAAGCGATGAGCGTCGGTACCGTTGCTGCCGGCCGCATTGGTTTACGCGTACTGCGTCTGTTGAAACCCTTTGATGTCAAGCTGCACTACACGGATCGTCATCAACTGCCTGAATCGGTCGAGAAGGAGCTCAACCTTACCTATCACACCAGTTTGGAAAGCATGGCCAAGGTATGTGATGTCGTGACGCTAAACTGTCCGCTGTATCCAGAAACGGAACACATGGTCAATGAAAAAATGCTGAAGAACTTCAAGCGTGGTGCTTATCTGATCAACACGGCACGTGGCAAGTTGTGTGATCGCGATGCCATTGTCTCAGCGTTGGAAAGCGGCCAGCTGGCTGGTTATGCTGGCGACGTCTGGTTCCCGCAACCACCACCGGCCGATCATCCATGGCGCCACATGCCGAATCACGGCATGACTCCGCATATTTCCGGCAGCAGCCTGACGGCGCAAACGCGCTACGCAGCAGGCACGCGTGAAATCCTCGAGTGTTACTTCGAGGGCCGACCAATTCGCGATGAGTATCTGATCGTGCAAGGTGGAAAACTAGCCGGCGTGGGTGCGCACTCATACAGCGAAGGTAACGCAACCAAGGGCTCGGAAGAAGCGGAACGGTTCAGAAAATGATAGGGCATAACAAGGTAGCTTGTTGTTTTTCTGGTGACTCCCGCTCGCCACAAAACTATCGCCTAAACTGAAGATACAAGGAACTTAGTCATGCAGACCACTGAGAACAACCAGCAGCAGGCGCCTGGCGCGTCGTCACAGCCGGCCGTCGGCCCCGAGAAACTACCGGGAATTCATCATATCATCGCCGTCGGTAGCGGCAAGGGCTGCGCGTCCTCTCAGGTGACACTGAGGCAGGGCTTCGAAGTGATGGTGAAAAGGGTCGCCCCAGAAACCTTGGAAATTTTGGATGCGACCGACCACGCAGCGGGGAAGCAGCCGTTCTACCCGCAGCAGGTTGTACCTCATGACTAAAACACCATGACGCCCCATCGTCTTTCAACCTTATCGGGAGAACCAAGTGCGCTGGAGCAAGCCGACCTTCTTGAGGGAGAGTCATATCCCAAAAATGTGGTCGTCACCTACCACGAGCGAACCAAGCACCACTTCCACCGCTACGCCGCCGCGCAGGGCTACATGGACTGGGCAACGCAGCCCGATCCATTTCGACGCTACGCGGGCACGGACCTGATTCGCCTCTCACTACCCAAAGCGGGCCACCCGCTGCCTTATTGGCAGCTCTATGCACGCGAGACTATGCCGCCGGCACCGCTGTCGCTGGAGTCGGTCTCGCTGTTTTTACGCTATGCACTCTCGCTGACGGCATGGAAGCAAGTCGGCGAGACCCGGTGGCCGTTGCGCGCAAATCCGTCGAGCGGGAATCTTCATCCGACCGAGGGCTATGCCCTGCTGCCTGCGCTCGATCAGCTCGGTAACATGGCCGCCGTGTACCACTATGCGCCAAGGGAGCACGCCCTCGAACGGCGAGCCGTGCTCGAAGCGAAGCGGTGGACCGAGCTGATTGCGCCTTTCCCTGAGACCTCCTTCCTCGTGGGCCTGTCCTCGGTGCCTTGGCGCGAAGCCTGGAAGTACGGTGAGCGTGC
>SHXT01000009.1 GCA_009693175.1 Candidatus Methylopumilus sp. | reverse complement strand
TAATGAATCTGAAGTTGCAAGTGTATTGGGACATGAAATTGCTCACGTAACGCAACGACATCTTGCTAGAATGATTGCCAAACAAAGAAACGATAGCTTTAAGACGATTGCTGGTTTAGCTTTGGCTCTTTTAGTAGCGCGCGCAAATCCTCAGCTTTCAGCAGGAACCATGACAGTGTATTCAGCGATGGGAGTGCAAAAGGAATTAGATTACACACGTGATCATGAAAAAGAAGCCGATCGAGTTGGTTTGCAAATCCTAACGGATGCTGGTTTTGATGGGCGATCAATGGTGTCTTTTTTCAATTCATTACAAAGAGGGACTCGATTTTCTGAGGGTGCGGCGCCTAGCTTTTTAAGAACTCATCCAATCTCGACTGAGCGAATTGCTGATATTGGGAATCGTGTTAAGGAAGCGCCTTATAAACAAATACCTGATAATCCTGACTTCTTGTTTATTAAATCAAAACTAAGGGCTTCTAATGGTACCCCTCAATCTGCAATTGATGAATTTGAAGGGGCAATTAAAAATGGGCACTATATAAATGAAGTATCTGAACGTTACGGGTTAGCTATTGCTTACATAAGAAAAAATGATTTTGTGAAAGCACGCCGTGAAGTGGAATGGTTAAAATTAAATGCTAAAAGAAGCGCTCTCATCGAAACTCTTGCATGCAAGCTTGAAGTTTTAACTAATCAACCTGCTCAAGCGCTCCATCAATATTTAAAAGCACTGAATGTTTATCCTAATTATCGCGCTTTAATTTATGGATTGGCAGAACATTATTTAATAATAAATAAACCAGAAAAAGCGATACATCTTATTAATGACAAAATTAATATTTATCCAGATGATAATTATTTTTATGAGCTACTTTCCAAAGCTTACGCAAAAGAGGGGAAAGAACTTCTTCAGTATCAAATGCAATCAGAGGCTTACTACCGTAAATTTAATTTATCTAGAGCGATAGAGCAAATGGAGCTAGCAGTTAAATCCAAAGATGGTAATTTTTATCAGAAGTCTATTGTGGAAGCGCGCTTAAAACAACTTAAGCTTGAAAACGCTAGCGATCTTAATAAAGACAAGAAATAACAAGCTTCATTTTTTAATCATCCTTAAAACAATTTTCGTAGCTAAAAATTTATATAACTGATATTTATTTTTGATAAGTAAAATAAATCATAAATATAATAACAATTGATTATACATATATAAATGACTGACTTATAATCATTTTCTATTAACCAACCATAGAAGGAGAAATAAAGATGTCCTCATTAATTAACACTGAAGTTAAGCCGTTTAAAGCAACAGCATTTCATAATGGCAAATTTATTGATGTTACAGAAGCAAGCCTCAAAGGTAAGTGGTCGGCAGTGATTTTTATGCCAGCCGCATTTACTTTTAATTGCCCTACAGAAGTCGAAGACGCTGCTGACAATTATGCAGAGTTTCAAAAAGCAGGTGCAGAAGTTTATATCGTAACAACCGATACACACTTCTCGCATAAGGTTTGGCACGAAACTTCACCGGCCGTTAGTAAGGCAAAGTTCCCGTTAGTAGGAGACCCAACTCATCAATTAACACGTGCTTTTGAAGTGCATATTGATGAAGAAGGCTTGGCATTGCGCGGTACTTTTATTATTGATCCAAAAGGTGTGATTAAAACAATGGAAGTGCATGATAATGCAATTGCGCGCGATGTGAAAGAGACTTTACGTAAATTAAAAGCTGCTCAATATGTAGCTAATAATCCAGGCCAAGTTTGTCCAGCTAAATGGCAAGAAGGAGCTAAAACAATTACCCCATCTTTAGATCTCGTAGGCAAAATCTAAATGAAATAAATGAGTCCCAGGCCGCTGAGGCTTGGGTATTTCATAATTAAATAATATTAAGGGAAACAATGGCTTTAGATTTGACAATTAAAAATCAACTGAAAGACTACATGACTAGACTTGTAAGTCCAGTCAAGCTAGTAGCTTATGTTGACGATAGTGCTTTATCTCAAGAAATGATAAAGATGTTAGAAGAAATTATTAGTTTGTCAGATAAAATTTCTTTAATAAAAACTACTGATGTAAACAAAAGAATTCCTTCTTTTGAAGTCAATTGGGGAAAAGAGGCTACGGGAATTGCTTTTGCAGGCATACCTATGGGGCATGAATTTACATCATTAGTTTTAGCGCTTCTTCAGGCGAGTGGGTACCCATTAAAAATAGATGCTGACAAAATTGAACAAATAAAAAATATTCAAGGTAAGTTTCATTTTGAAACTTATATTTCATTAAGTTGCCACAATTGTCCTGATGTTGTTCAGGCTTTAAATGCTATGTCTATTATCAATCCAAATATTTCACATATCATGATTGACGGGGCACTATTTCAAAAAGAAGTCGAAGATAAACAAATCATGGCCGTTCCTACCATTTATCTTAATGGCGAACATTTTGGACAAGGCCGTATGGAGCTTGATGAGATTGTTAATAAAATCGATTCAAGTGTCTCTGCAAAAGACGCTGAAAAAATTTCTAAAAAAGAAACCTATGATGTTTTAGTTTTAGGTGGCGGACCTGCAGGAGCTTCAGCTGCAGTTTATAGCGCTCGAAAAGGTATTCGCACGGGTATTGTAGCGGAACGCTTTGGTGGGCAAGTCATAGATACCTTAGGTATTGAAAATTTTATTTCTGTGAAAGCCACTGAAGGCCCTAAATTAGTTGCCGCACTCGAAGAGCATGTCAAAGAATATGATGTAGATATTATGAATTTACAGCGCGCTAAAAGCATTCACAAAAATGACTCAAATGTATTATTTGAAGTAGAGCTTGAAAATGGCGGTAAGCTCACAAGTAAATCAATCATTGTTGCTACAGGAGCAAGATGGAAAGAGTTAAATGTGCCCGGCGAGAAAGAATTTAGGGGCAAGGGTGTTGCTTACTGCCCGCATTGTGATGGACCTTTATTTAAAGGAAAGCATGTTGCGGTTATAGGTGGAGGCAATTCAGGTGTTGAAGCAGCCATTGATCTTGCTAATATTGTAGGGCACGTCACTTTGCTTGAGTTCGCATCTGAACTTAAAGCAGATGCCATTTTAAAAAAGAGACTTTATAGTTTATCTAATGTGGATGTTATTTTAGATGCACAAACATTAGAAGTTATGGGAAAAGAGAAAGTGAGCGGTATGGTTTATCTTGATCGCAAAACAAATGAAAAGAAAACGATTACGCTTAAAGGGATCTTTATCCAAATTGGATTATTGCCAAATACTGATTTTATAAAAGGTACCGTAAATCTTTCTAAATTTGGTGAAATTGAAATTAATAGTCATGGACAATCTTCATTACCAGGGCTTTTCGCAGCAGGAGACGTGACAACAGTGCCTTATAAGCAAATCATTATTGCGATGGGTGAGGGTTCTAAGGCAGCGCTCGGTGCATTCGATTACCTTATTCGTCAATAGATATAGATAATTAAGCTTAGATTTTATTAGCCGCAATAATTTCTTTAAGTAAGGGTAGTGTAATAGGCCTTTTATAAGTTAAAGACCATTTATCTAGATCTTCTAAGATAGAAAATAGATTTGGCATATCTCGTTTTAAGTATTTCAAGCAATAGTCAATAATTTCGATGTTGAGTTTCATGCCACGCTCATTTGCATGTTTTTGTAGTGCTAGTTTCTTTTCTTCATCTGAAAGTGCCAATACTTCATAAGTGATACCCCAAGCGAGTCTTGAAGCCAAATCTTCTCTTAATTCCATTTGCAGGGGGGAATAAAGGCCTGTTACTAACATATTTTGTTGGGACTCTTTACATCGATTGTAAGTATTGAATAACTCGACTTGGCCTTGATCATCAAGCAAATGAACATCATCATGAATAATAAATCCATGGTCAAAAGCAATGTGAGCCAAATGCGATTTGCCTGAGCCTTCGTTTCCCCATAGATATATGAAATGAATAGATAATTCGATACGGATCATTTGTTCTAAAGTGTGCACCACTTCAATATTTTGACCAGTTACAAAGTTCTCAAAAGATTGTTTTGGAGTCGGAGATAGTGCTAATAGCATTTGTTTCATAAGCAAGGGGAAGCTCATTTAGATAAAGATAGGCTTAATTATGCACATCTTTAAAATATATTTCGGTTAAAATTTCAATTATAACGACTAACCCAAATGTTTAATGAAAGAGAGTTAATTTTTTGAATAAAGATAATACACAAAAAGACACTCCATCTATTACTTATAAAGATTCAGGCGTAAATATTGAGGCGGGAGATGCGCTTGTAGAAAAAATTAAACCTTTTGCAAAAAAAACAATGCGACCCGAAGTTTTAGCCGGTATTGGAGGGTTTGGTTCTTTATTTGAAGTGCCAAAAAAATATAAAGAACCCGTGCTTGTTTCAGGCACTGACGGCGTAGGCACAAAACTTAAATTAGCGTTTGAACTAAATAAACATGATACGGTAGGTATTGATTTGGTTGCCATGAGCGTGAATGACATCTTAGCGCAAGGAGCCGAACCCTTATTTTTTCTTGATTATTTTGCGTGCGGCAAGCTTGATGTTGATATAGCGTCTCAAGTGATTAAAGGCATTGCAGAAGGATGTGCACAATCAGGTTGTGCGCTTGTGGGTGGCGAGACTGCTGAAATGCCAGGTATGTATCCTGAAGGCGAGTATGATCTTGCTGGTTTTGCTGTAGGAGTTGTAGAAAAAAGTGAAATTATTAATGGCAAATCAATTAAAGTTGGAGATGTAGTGATTGGACTTGCTTCGAGTGGTGCACATTCAAATGGATATTCATTAATTAGAAAAATTATTAATATTGAAAAAGCCAATTTTTTAGATGCTTTTGATGGTCGAACACTAAAGGATGTCTTGATGGAACCTACTAGACTTTACGTGAAGTCTATTCTTAAACTTAAAGAGAGCATCCGCATTAAAGGTATAGCACATATTACAGGTGGAGGAATTACAGAGAATATCCCACGTATTTTAGGTGACGACTTAATGGCAGAAATTCACTCATTAAACTGGCCGCTTCCTGAACTTTTCAAGTGGCTTCAGAATAAAGGCAATATTTCTAATGATGAGCTTTATCGAACATTCAATTGTGGTATAGGTATGGCTATTATCATTGATCAAAGTGAAGTTGCTCAGGCTAGAAAAATTCTAGAAGAGGCAAATGAAGTTGTGTATGAGCTAGGATTGATTAGAAAACGTAAAGCTAACGAACATCCGACCATGGTGATTTAATTTAAATATGAAAAGACCGTTGCCATTAATAAAGTGGCTAGTTTTATTTTTAGGTTTATGTCAAAGCCTTCTAGTTTCTTCAAAAGATCTTCCAAATACTCTAGAGCTAAAATATGAATTGACTCAAAATGGCGAGCTATTAGGTGCCGTGATTGAAAAATTTACAATCGATAATGTAAAAAAATTTCATATTGAAAGCGCTACAAAAGGCATTGGACTTTATGCATTGTTTGGTGATCGGTTATTAATAAGTGAGGGCATGTTTGTTTCAGATGGGTTACAACCGCAACGTTTTGAATTGCATCAAGGGAATAATTTAAGCAAAGATATATTTGTAGACTTTGATTGGGTAAATGGCTTATTGGTCACACGAAGCAAAGGGAATGAAATAAAAGAAACTTTGGAAAATAAAACGCAAGATCTCATTAGCTATCTTTATCAATTAAATTATGAAAATTTTGATGAACCTTTAATTGAATTTATGGCAGCGACAGGTAAGAAATATAAAAAATATCAATTTAAAGTCATAGAAAAAAAAACAGAAATTAAATCAGGCGATATAAATTATGAGACTACTTTAATTCAGAGTATGGCCGAAAAAGATGGTAAGCCAGAAATACAAATATGGGTAAGCAATAAGCTTTATAGGCTCCCTATCCGCATTCGATATCAGGAAAAAAATGGAACAATAATTGAGCAGACTTTAGTACAAGCTAATATAGATTTCAATGGATTCTAACTCTATTAAAAATCTATTTAAAAAAAATCATTTAAATTTTTTTTTAGCTATACTTATTTCATTAATCATCCACCTATTTTTATTAGGTGGTATAGATATATACAATCCATTTTTTTTAACTCCTTCCGATAATCTTAATATTGTTATTGAAAGTCACCTTGAAGAGCCTCGCCAAGCAAAAATTCAAACAAATATACCAGAACCATTAAAACCAACATTACCAAAAGAAAAAACAAAAAAAAATAGGCAGTATAAGGAGGATAACCCACAAATAAAAGATAATGCACTTGGCGATATCAAAAATAATGATTCCGAGAATTCAATGTATGACTCTTCTAATGGTGAGTTCAAAGAAATTCAGTATTCAAAAATTATTATTGATTATGACGTTAAAAGAAGCTTAGATGGGAACCCAGTCGGTGTATCGAGAACAGAATATACTTTAGATTCAGATAATCACTACAGTATTAAAAATGAAGTTGAGGCAAAAGGGTTTGTTTCTCTTTTTTATTGGAACAAATTAGTACAAACAAGTGATGGATTGTTAACGTCAGAAGGACTAAAGCCTATTACTTATCATTATCAATTTGGGAGCAAGATAGATAATGTTGCATTTTTTAATTGGGAATCTAGAACGATTGTTACGACTGCTAATAGCAAAACAAATAATTTTGAAATGATAGACGGGTCGCAAGATATGTTAAGTTTTATGTATCAATTTATGTTTGAACCACCGCTTACAAAAATGAAAATTTATATTACCAATGGGAAAAGTTATAAATCTTATGATTATGCTTATATCGATGATGAGCTTATTGAATATGAAACGCTTAAATTGGAGACAATGCATATTGCAAAATATAACTATAGCAATGAAGAAAGGATTGATCTTTGGTTAGCTAAAGATTACCGCTATATTCCTGTGAAAATAAGAAAAACAGAAAAGGATGGGAGTATTTTAGAGCAGATCGTAAAAAAAATTGAGACTGAAAGTAAGGGTGATTAACATGTTAAACCTTCAACTTATTCAGCATTGCGCAAATATTCTTGGTGAGACTTTAGATTTTCATGGTGCCGCAGATATAAAATTAAGCCTCTACTTCAGGGAGCATAGAGAAATTGGACAAAGAGATAGGGGAGAAATTGCTGAATGCGTATACGGCATCATTAGACGTCTTAGGTTTCTTAAAAAGATTAATGGTGAAGATGACAATTTAAAAAAACTAGTTCTTGCATGGCTTATTAAAACTGAAGGAAGAAGTATTCGAGATATCGAGTCTGTCTTGAATAAGGAAGAGATTGAATGGGCAAGATTATTAAAATCCATAGATACAGAAAGTTATACGTGGCCTGAAAAATTAAGTTTGCCTGATTGGCTTTGGGATTTATTAGTAGATCAATATGGAATAAACGAAGCCATAGCCTTAGGAAGAAGTTTTCTTGAGCCTGCTCAATTAGATATTCGAGTAAACACAATTAAAATCAACCGAGACGAAGCTATGCAAATGCTTCTCAAAGATATAAACGATATTAAGCCCATGATTTATTCGTCAACTGGGTTAAGAATTCCTCGCGGATCATCATTAAGTCGAAATCCTTTATTTATGGATGGAAAAATTGAGGTGCAAGACGAAAGCAGTCAAATACTAAGTTTTGTTGTGGATGCCAAAAGGGGCATGATGGTCGCAGACTTTTGCGCCGGAGCTGGCGGTAAAAGTTTAGCAATAGGAGCCATCATGAAAAATACAGGCCGTATTTATGCTTATGATATTTCAGAAAAAAGAATTATTAATTTAGGCAAGCGATTAAAGAAATCAGGATTATCTAATTTATTTGCTCAGAAAATTAAAAATGAGAAAGATGCTAAATTAAAAAAACTTCACGCAAAATTTGACCGTGTTTTGGTTGACGTTCCTTGCAGTGGTACGGGTACATTTAGAAGAAATCCAGACTTAAAATGGAAAAATTCCTTGCAAGGTATAGATGAACTTAATATTAAGCAATTATCAATTCTTGAGGAAGCTAAAAAGCTGGTTAAAAAAGAAGGTCGATTAATTTATTCAACATGCAGTCTTTTAATACAAGAAAATGAGACTATCGTAGAAAAATTTTTAGATACTAACAAAAATTTTAGAATGATTTCTGCTGATGATATTCTCATAAAAAATAAAATTCTACTTTCAACAGGAAAGTATTTAAAGTTAACGCCACATCAGCAGCATACTGATGGATTTTTTGCTACTGTTCTCGAAAAAATAGATTAAATATATGAAACATACTACAAATTATCATATCCTGATAGGCGCATTTTTAGGCTTACTGATTGGCATTTATACAAAATCTTTTGCAACAGAAATTGTAAGCAGTGCGATTATTTATACAGCTGATTTGTTAGCTGATATTTTTGTTTCTGCTTTAAAAATGATTTTAGTGCCTGTAATATTTTTTTCTATTTCAGTAGGCATCGCTAATTTAAGTGAACATAAGCAATCTTTAAGGATTTGGCTCTTAACATTTCTTTTCTTTTTTATTTCAATGGCACTCGCAATTATTTTAGGCATGATGTCGATGCGTTTTTTTGAGCCGGGTCATGGGATGACTTTAACTATGTTTGCTGAGCAAACAAAAGATTTTCATACTTCCAGCTTAACACTACCTATTTTTTTCAAGCAATTCTTGAGTAGTATTTTTGTGAGCCCCTTAAAAGCAATGTCTGAAAATAACATCTTAGGGGTCATTACGTTTTCTATACTGACGGGCTTTGCAATAGCTGGAAGTAGTAAAGAGTTTTTGCGTGTAAAGATAATATTTAATGATTTGCTAGGTATTATTATGAAAATAGTTGCTTGGATTATTCGATTCTCACCTGCAGGTATTGCAGCGCTTATTATTAAACTTGTGACTCAGCAATCGCCAGATTTATTTGTGACACTCTCAAAATTTATGACAGTCATTATTGGAATGACACTTTTTCATGGGATAGTTATTTTGCCCTTATTACTTTATTTTTTTACAAAAATAGATGTAATTACCTTATGGCGAGGTGCTCGAGAAGCAATCATGACGGCTTTTGCAACAAGCTCGAGTAGTGCAACTATCCCAGTTACTTTGCGGTCTGTAGAGAAAAATTTAAACGTAAAGTCTGATATTGCAGGATTTGTAATACCAATAGGGGCCACCATGAATATGGATGGCACAGCACTTTATGAAGCGTCAGCGGCATTATTTATAGCGAATCTTTCAGGCATTGATTTACAAATAGGGCAGCAACTTATTATTTTTTGCATGGCTATGGTAAGCGCGATTGGCGCACCTGGTATACCAAGTGCGGGTATGGTAACTATGGCAATGGTCTTACAGTCTGTAGGATTACCTATTGAAGCACTTGCTATTTTGCTTCCGATTGATCGGTTGCTTGATACATTTAGAACGGCGGTTAATGTTGAAGGGGATATTGTAGTCAGTTTAATTGTTCAAAAATTTGTTCACAAAAGCTAGCGCTTACGAATTAATTCATTTTTATGTGATTTAATTTCATCCCAATCAAAATAAGGTCCTGGGTCCGTTTTTCGTAAAGGAGCGATGTCTGAATGACCTACAATATCTTCAATAGGATATTGCCTGATAAGATTATCTAGCAATGTATTGAGCGATATATATTGTTTTTCTTCAAAAGCATCATAATCGCTACCTTCAAGTTCAATGCCAATTGAAAAATCATTACAGTTTTTAATTTTTTTCCAAATCGATTCCCCAGCATGCCAAGCGCGATTTAAACAAGATACAAATTGAATAAGCTGGCCATCTCTTCTAATTAAAAAATGAGAGGATACTTTGATGTCATAAATAGATTTAAAGTATTCATGCTCATTTGGATTAAGTTTATTTGTAAATAAATTAATAATGCTATTCCCTCCATAAACTTTAGGTGGGAGGCTGATGTTATGGATTACAATTAATTTAATATGATGGTCTGGTCGATTATCAAAGTTAGGTGATAATATAACTTCCGCTTTGTTTGTGAATCCAAAATCATCTATTAATATGGATGCATTCATAGCGATATAAGACAGTCTTTAATATAGGGAAATAGAATGATTTTTATAAAGTTAAGCTTCATGTTACTTGTTATTTTAATCTCAGCTGAGATATTTACCAATGCGCTTGAGCATTTAGGTGAAAAATTAAAAATATCAGAGGGCGTGACTGGATCTATTTTTGCTGCCGTTGGAACAGCTCTTCCGGAAACATTAGTTCCGTTATTAGCACTTTTTTCATCTCATGGGGATAGTGAAACTAATCATCAAATTGGAGTAGGTGCTATTTTAGGAGCCCCTCTCATGCTTTCTACTTTAACAATGTTTGTTATGGCTATTTCTGTAATTGGGCATAGAGGATTTGGGGGGCATTTAAAACCTGAGAAAACTGGATTGATTAGAGATTTAGATTTTTTTATATTTTCATTCATTTTTGCCGGAATTGCTTTATTTATTCCTCACACATTACAACTTGCAAAAGGATTGATAGCTTTTTTAATGGTTCTTTCATATTTTATTTATATTTTGATGACTATTCGAGCATCAAAAAAACTGGTTAAAGAAGGACATGCTACTGAAGCATCAAATCCCATGTTTATGGAAAGAATTGGATTGCCAAATAATTATTTAATTATTTCTATTCAATTACTTGTTGGCTTAGGTCTTTTAATATTTGGGGCAAAAGGTTTTATTTATGGTATTGAAGAGGCTTCATCTATTTTAGGAATTTCTGCACTTATTTTGTCTATGTTAATTATACCTATAGCGACTGAATTACCTGAAAAAGTGAATAGTATTTTTTGGATACGCAAAGGTAAAGATACGCTCGCTTTTGGAAATATCACTGGTGCAATGGTCTTTCAAGGGACACTTCTTCCTGCGATAGGCATTCTTTTAACCCCATGGGAGCCAAGAATAGAAGTTTTTTTATGTATTTTTATAACGCTTATTTCTTCTATATGGATTAGAGCTCTTATTTATAAATCCAATATAAAAGTATGGCACTTAGGTATTAATGGCATACTTTATTTTACATATTTATTCTTTATACTTCGATAATTAGGTTTTCTTTATGAAAATAAGTCGATCAATTTTCATTCAAATTCTTGGATCTTTAATTTATGAATTATTTGCACTCATTCCAATATGGATGGTGTCAGGATTTATCTTTATTATAATTTTTGATGGACTATTTGGCACATATCAAAGGTTATTATTCCAAATATATTTGTGGTTAATCTCAGGTTTTTATTTTACATACTGCTGGACAGTAACAGGACAAACATTAGCGATGAAGGCATGGAAAATAAAATTGCTTAGTAATAAAAGAAATCTAACTCTAAGTAAAGCGTGGCTACGTTATATTTTTGCGACTATTGGATTAGGCTTAAGGGGGTAACTTTTTTTTGGCTTTTTTAAATCAAAAAAATCAGTATCTTCACGATGTCTTACTAAAAAATTATTTTAGTGATATTCAGTTTTATAAATCATCAGCACGGCAATTATCAAAAAGATAAGAGTCGGTACAGCTGCGCATAAGAGTGGTTGCCAATCATTTAAAAGACCAATATATCTAAAAGATGAGTTCATAATCTGGTAAAAAATACCAATTAAAATACCTATAAAAATTTTTACATTTTTCTCGCCAGAGCGCTCTTGAAAACAACCAAATGGTACAGCGAATAAAATCATCACAATAGAGGCAAGTGGATAGATTAACTTTTCCCATAAAGCAACTTCATAGCGGACAACTTTTTGCTTATTTGTTTTTAAATAACGAATGAAATGTATAAGATTCAGTGAAGACATTTTTTCAGGAGAGGCAAGAAGTACATTCATCATTTCTGGTTTAATAAGAGATTTCCAATTTGCACTTTTTAGGGAATTTGTGAAAACTTTATCTTCATTAAAAATGGTTTGCTTAATGTCATTAAGTTTCCATTCCGTATTTTTAAAAGTACCTTTTTTAGCATTGGTAATTGTTCTTAAATGAAAATTTTTATCAAACTCATAAATGTGAATATTTTCCAGACTAGAATCAGGTAATACATGCTCAACATTTACAAAACTGTTACTATCTTTAATCCAAAGACCAGATTTAAATTCTTGCGCAACGATAGAATTTTTAGCAGTAATTTTTAATTCTTGCGCTTTTTTTTCAGTAATCGGCATAACAAGATCACCAATAAAAAAAGTAAATAATGTAAAAAATATACCTGTTAATGTAAGGGTTAGTGCTATTTTTTGAATTGAGAGACCACTTGTACGAATAACAATAAATTCAGAATTTTCTGAAAGCTGACCTACAGCGTACATAGATCCTATAAGTACGGCTATCGGTACAATTTCATAAACGTGCCCTGGGACACTTAAAATTACATAACTAAATATGGTTAGTAAATTATAACTACCTCTACCTAAGTCGGGCATTTCCTGAATGAAATCGAAAAATGTAAATATCCCGATCAGCCCAATCATGATCAATACAATTGGAGTAAAGACCTCTAAATTAAGATATCGGCCAAGAATTTTCATTTTTTAGAAAATTTTAATGGTAAAGATAAAATAGGCTGATTCATAGAACGTTTGTAAGTAAGGTAAATCGCTATTAATAAAAAGATAAGATGTATAGGCCAAAATCCAATTGCAATATCGATTTTCTTTAAGGTAATAAAAGTATTCATAATGGCAAGCAGATTGTTGTAAATTATAAATATAAGTACCGCAAAAATAATATTAAGTGATCGACCCGCTCTAGGATTTGTAAAACTTAAAGGAACGGCTAAAAATACTAAAAGTATGCATGCAATTGGGGATGATAGGCGCCATTGAAGTTCTAGCCGATCATTTAATTCATTAGATTGAATAAGACTGCTTAAATTTTTACTGTCTATGCTTGGGGTGTAAGGTTCTTTAGCTTGTTGGGCAATAAGAACACCGTATTGATCAAATTCAGTTGTAGAAAATTCTTTGGTATAAGGCACACCTTCATATCTTCGACCTTTTTGCATAATAACGTAGCTATCACCTTTATTTGATATTTCTCGATGCCCATTATTAGCTATAACAACACCCAATTTATTGTGTTGTTTTGTTTGTACAAATATATTTTTTACTACATTACCCAATTCATCAAAACTTTCAATAAAAAATATACGATCAGAACTTTTTGATTCTTTAAATGTCCCTGGTGTTAGAGTTGATAATTCATCGCGAGTCTTTAAGTTACTTTTGTATTCGTCGGCTGTTCTTACGGCCCATGGATTTAAGAAAAGAGATAAAAATGCAACCATGGCTACGGCAGGTATCGCAAATGACGTGATAGATTTTACAATTTTAGTAAGACTTATGCCCGAGCTTAGCCAAATAATCATTTCATGATCCCTATACCATCTTGAAAGTGTAAGTAAAATAGCCAGAAAAATAGAGAGCGATAATAAAAGGGGAGAGTATTTGATGATGTTCAGACCTAAGATCGTTTTGATAGAATCATTAGGTATAATACCTTTTGAAGCGAACCTCAAATAAATTGAAATTCTTTGCGCCATTACAATACCTATTAAAATTAATAGGGATGTGATTGAATTAATAAGTAATTCTTTTTTTAATGAGGTTTTAAATAACATACATTATTTGTTCCCGTTTTTAAGATTCGAGAATGTTTAAGGAATATATATGAAATTTAGCATAAAAACTGACCCGCTGGAAAAACAACGTTCAGATGTATTAGTCGTTGGGGTGTATGAATCTCTTAAAGTTGTAAGCGATAAAACTTTATTCAATACGCTCATCATTAATTATATTTCTAGTATTTTGAAACGCGGTGATATGACTGGAAAAATTGGTAGCTCTCTTATTTTATATGACGCTCCAGGAACAAAAATCCCAAAATTACTTTTGATAGGATTAGGGAAAGAAAAAGAGCTTGATGGTAAAAAGTATCATACGGCCATTAGAGCAATGGTGCAGACACTCAAAAAAATGGATGTTAAAACGGTGACATCTTATTTACAAATTGCCTCAATTAAAGGAAACCATATTGAATGGAACGTTGAGCACTTTATTAATGAGGTTATGGATGCCACTTATGAATTTAATGAGCTAAAAACGATTAATAAGAAAGCTAAAAAGGTATTTGAATTTTTTGTCATTGTAGATAAGAAAAACCATAAAATGGCCGAGCTTTCTTTACAAAAAGCCTCCGCACTTTCAAAAGGAATTGAATTTACAAAGACACTTGGTAATTTGCCACCTAATATTTGTACGCCAACCTATTTAGGTAAGAAAGCACAGGAGCTTGGGAAGGAGCATGGTATTAAAGTAGATGTGCTTGATCAAAAACAAATTGAAAAATTAAAAATGGGTTCATTCTTGGGGGTTGCTAAAGGTAGTAGACAGCCACCTAAATTTATTGTTCTGCATCATAACAAAGGCAAAAAAAATCAAAAGCCCATTGTTTTGGTTGGGAAAGGGATTACTTTTGATGCAGGAGGTATTTCCATTAAGCCTGCTGGTGATATGGATGAAATGAAATATGATATGTGTGGTGCAGCTAGTGTGCTAGGCACCTTTAAAACAGTTGGATTATTAAATCTTCCTATAAATGTAATTGGCATTATTCCAACATGCGAAAATTTACCTGATGGATTAGCGTTAAAGCCAGGTGATATTTTAACGAGTATGTCAGGCCAAACAATTGAGGTTTTAAATACGGATGCCGAAGGTAGATTAATTTTATGTGATGCATTAACTTATGCAGAAAAATTTGATCCAGCAGTTGTAATTGATATTGCGACCCTTACTGGAGCCTGTGTTATTGCATTAGGACATCATGCATCAGGCTTATATAGCAATGATGATCAATTAGCTAAAGATCTAGAATCAGCCGGACAAATATCAATGGATCGAGCATGGCGCATGCCATTATGGGAAGATTATCAATCTCAATTAGACAGTAATTTTGCAGATATGGCGAATATCGGTGGAAGAGCTGGAGGCAGTATTACTGCAGCTTGCTTCTTGTCTAGGTTTGCGAAAAAATATAAATGGGCGCATTTGGATATCGCAGGAACTGCTTGGAAATCAGGTAAGGCAAAAGGTGCAACAGGAAGACCTGTAGGGTTATTAACTCAATTCATCTTAAATAAACTTCATTAAGTATTGATGACTTACATAGATTTTTATTTTAATGTTGAAAATAAGTTTAATAAAATCTATGAAATCTTAGAAAAAGAAGTTTTTCGTAAGAGAAAAATGTTCATTGCTGTAAATGATTTCAATAATGCTGAAGCATTAAGTAATTTTTTATATGCTCATTCTGCAAGTTCATTTTTACCTCATACGATAGGTAATCATGAAGAAAATACACCTATTCATATTCATTGGGACCATGAAATGATGACAGATGATTTTATTATTAATTTAAAGTCCGACATCTCGCCTTTATTTTCAAGATACTTAAGGCTTATTGAAATAGTGTCGCATGATAATGAAGATAAAAAAATGGCTAGAGAACGCCTAAAATTTTATCGTGATCGTGGCTATGAAATTCAGTTAGTTGATACTTTAAAAGAAATATAATTAACCTATAAGCGCTTGATAAGCAGAAGCGTCTAAAAAATAATCTTTATTGCTGATGTCGTCTGAGGATGATAGTTTGCAGATCCAGGTTTCGTAAGGCTTGTCATTAATAGTGTCTGGTGATTTACGAATAATAGGATTAATGTCAGTAATGGTGCCATTAAGTGGACCAATTAAATCAGAAGCTGTTTTTACAGATTCAATAACTCCAAATGCTGTATTTTTCGTGACTTGGGTTCCTAAGTCAGGGGTATCCACAAATACGATATCACCTAATAGATCTTGTGCGTAATCAGTAATTCCAATTTCATAGGATTCATAGCCAATAGACTTAATCCATATGTGTTCAGAGGTATAAATAACTGTGCTAGGTGTATTCATAATAAATCGCTTGATAATATTTTAATATGTTTAAATACATTAAGTTAATGACAAATATGATTTTTTTGTTTATTATCGCGTAAATTTTGTATAAATAGGAGATTACCGAGTGAAAGAACGTATCAGACTTTTTTTCATCCTTAGCGTAACTTTTTTTCTTATATTAACTTCAGTTTCAGTCGAAGCAAATCAATTCAAATCTAAAAAACTCTCAAGAGCAGAATTAGCTCGAATATCAGCACAAGATAAGAAAACTAATAAAGATGGATTCTTAAGAGTGTCGTCTTCAAATGCGCTTATTGTGAATCAAAATACAGGCGAAGTGCTTTATGCAAAAGATACGAATGTTCAAACTTCAATTGCATCTGTGACTAAACTTATGACTGCTATGGTAACTCTAGACGCAAAACTTCTTATGGATGAAGCGATTACTATTACAAATGAAGATATTGACTCATTAAAAAATTCAACTTCAAAGCTACCCCTAGGAACAGTGCTCCCACGTTCAGAGCTTCTTAAAATTGCTTTAATTGCATCTGATAATCGTGCAGCAGCAGCTTTAGGCAGAAGCTATCCAACAGGTAAGTCAGGCTTTGTAAATGCAATGAATATCAAAGCATTACAACTTGATATGATACGAAGTGAGTTTGCTGACCCTACAGGACTTAATAATCACAATGTATCAACGGCTGAAGATCTTGTAAAAATGGTGAAAGCAGCTTATCAATATCCAGAAATTCGTGAGATTACAACAACAGTTTCATATGAGACTTACATTAAGGGCCATCGAGCACCTGTTAATTTTCATAATACAAATGGGTTAGTTCGTAAGAGCGACTGGGTGATTGGGTTATCTAAGACAGGTTTTATTCAAGAAGCTGGCAAATGCCTTGTTATGCAAGCAATGATCAGTGGACAGCCTATGATTATAGTATTACTTAAATCTTATGGAAGCGCGACTCGGATCGCAGATGCGAATAGAATACGTAAATGGATTGAAAAAACATCTTCAATTAACTATTTAGACAAGTCTAAACAGACTGGCTAAGTCTCTTTAGCCGCCGCCGTCTTTTTTGCCACAGGTTTCTTAGCGGCCACTTTTCCCCCAGTAGTTTTTTTAGCATTTGTTTTTTTAGTTGCAGTTTTCTTTTTGCCTTTACCTGAAACTTCTTTATTGCCAATAAGTACCAAAGCTTCTTCCAAGGTAATTTTTTCAATATCCTGATCTTTTGGAAGAGTTACTTTAGTGGAGCCTTTTTGAATATATGTGCCATAACGACCATTAAAAATTTCGACAGAAAGATTTGTTTCAAGATCATTACCGAGCGTTCTTAAAGGTGCATTTTTAGCAATAGCCTCCGCAATTAATTCAAGTCCTCGATCAAGAGTAATATCAAAAATAGATTCTGATCTTGGAATAGATTTAAATTTTCCATCGTAATTTACATAAGGCCCAAATCGACCAATATTAACAATCACTTTTTTGCCTGTATCAGGATGAAGTCCAAGCTCTTTCGGAAGTGATAAAAGTTTTAATGCAATATCTTCATTAAGATCACTCAATGAAATTTCTTTAGGCACACTGACACGTTTAGGGTTCTTTTTACTATCTTCTTCTTGAATGCCGACTTGAAGATATGGACCATAAGGGCCTACTAACAATAAAATATCTTTACCGGTTTCAATATCTTTACAAACATGCACGGGTTCATTTGGTGTGTTTATATTCCCGTTAACATTTCTTGTGTAGTCACAATCAGGATAACCTGAACAGCCAATAAATTTACCTCGTCTGCCTAGTCTTGAGAATAAAGGCTTACCACATTTAGGACAATTCTCATGGATTGCTTCTTGAGTAATCTCGGCACGGTCAATATTTGATTTTTCAATAATTGTTTTATTAAAGTCATTCCAAAAACTTTTAAGGAGGGGTAACCACTCTTTATTGTTTTCCGCAATTTCATCTAAAGAACTTTCAAGACCAGCTGTGAAGTTATAATCTACATAGCGTGTAAAATGTTCAGTTAAGAATTTGTTAACCACTCGGCCGACATCTGTAGGCATAAATCTTTTTTTATCAAGAATGACATATTCACGATCTTGAAGTGTTGAAATAATACTGGCATAAGTAGAAGGTCTACCAATACCATATTCTTCTAAAGACTTTACTAGGCTTGCTTCGGAATAACGCGGAGGAGGTTCTGTAAAATGTTGATTACCATATATTTTGTCAACAATTAAAATTTCTCCGGTTTCAAGTGGAGGAAGCTTGAGCGAATCTTCATCTTCATTTATTGCATCATCTAAGCTTTCGCTATAAATAGCAATAAAGCCAGGAAATATTAAATTTTGTCCGGTTGCTCTAAATAAATTTTCTTCAGATCCAATTGCAAGATCAACACTTACTGCATCAAATTTTGCCGGTGTCATCTGACTCGCTAATGAACGCTTCCATATCATTTCATACAATTTGAATTGTTCAGGCGATAATTTTCCGACTAAGCTTTGAGGCGTCCGATTAATATCTGTAGGCCTAATTGCTTCATGAGCTTCTTGAGCATTTTTTGATTTTGTTTTATAAAAAATAGGTGTCTTGGGTAAGTAGCCTCCATCAAAATTTGATTGGATATAACCTCTAATTTGATTCATTGCTTCATTTGAGAGTGTAAGTGAATCAGTTCTCATATAGGAAATTAAACCGACCGTGCCACTTCCGATGTCGATACCCTCATAAAGCTGCTGAGCAATTCTCATAGCGCGGCTTGTTGTAAAGCCTAATTTACGAACAGACTCTTGTTGAAGTGTTGAGGTAGTAAAAGGAGGTGATGGATTGCGCGTTCTTTGTTTCTTTTCAACACGTGTAACTTTTGTTTTTCCTGCACTCTCCAGAAGTAATTTACCAACGACATTTTCATGATTTTCTTTTGAGATAATACTAAATTGCTCTACTTTTTTATTTTCGAGCTGGATAAGTTTAGCTTGAAATTTATTTTTAGCTTTAATAGAGTCTAAATGAATTGTCCAATATTCTTGGCTTATAAATTTTTCTATTTCAATTTCTCTCTCGATGATGAGTCTTAGCGCCGGACTTTGAACTCTACCCGCAGATAAGCCTCTTCTAATCTTTTTCCAAAGTAAGGGAGATAAATTAAAGCCAACAAGATAATCAAGCGCTCTTCTTGCTTGTTGAGCATTTACAAGTGGCATCGATATATCACGAGGATGTTCGATAGCGTATTCAATAGCTGATTTTGTAATTTCTTGGAAAATAACACGCTTGATTAACTTATTTTTAGTTAATTCTTTTTCATTAAGTATTTCAAGAATATGCCATGAAATTGCTTCCCCTTCGCGATCCGGATCGGTAGCAAGATAAACCTCATCAGCTTTTTTTACAGCCCTAGCAATTTCATCGACATGTCTTGAGTTTCTTTCTATGATTGCATAATTCATTTTAAAATTATTATCGGTTTCGACTGCACCTGTCTTTGGAATTAGATCTCGAACGTGACCATATGACGCTAAAACTTCAAACTTGCCACCAAGATATTTTTTTAGAGTTTTAGCTTTAGAGGGCGACTCAACAATTAAAAGTTTAGACATTGGACTTTTTTAGATCAGAAAATTGGATAAATAATAAATTTAAATCTTGATATACACAAGATCTCTATACTAACTTAGTTAAATAAAATACGTTAATTAAATTTAAATATTGAGTTCAGAGACTATATTTTCTTTCAACGAAAGGGTATAGCTTAAGTTGATATTCAGATTTTTGATTTAATCTTCTGTAAAAAGAATATCTTCACTTTCTTTTTGATTTAATTGAGCCAGTCTTTCAAAGTCATATAGGCTTCGATCTGCTAAATGAGAGGGCTCAACATTTGATATGGCTTGATAGATATTATTTATTCGACCAGGTTGGTCTTTTTCCCATTGCATTAACATTTCTTTTATTTTTTTTCTTTGAAGATTCTCTTGCGAACCACATAAATTACAAGGAATAATTGGAAAGTTCATACGCGACGCATAGCTTAAGATTTCTTTTTCTGAGCAATAGGACAAAGGCCTAATGACAATATTTTTTTGGTCATTGGAAATAAGCTTGGGCGGCATGGCTTTGAGTTTTGAACCAAAAAACATATTTAGGAAAAGCGTTTCAACAATATCGTCACGATGATGACCCAAAGCAATTTTATTGATATTAAGTTCCTTTGCTGTTCTGTATATTATTCCGCGTCTTAAGCGTGAACATAAAGAACAAGTAGTTTTACCATCTGGTATTTTTTCTTTTACGATTGAATAAGTATCTTCAGTTACTATTAAATGTTCCACGCCCAACCCTTTTAGATAATTAGGCAATATATCCGCAGGGAATCCAGGCTGTTTTTGATCTAGATTCATTGCAACAATATCAAAATGAATAGGCGCTCTTTCTTTGAGTGCTAGCAAAAACATAAGTAGCGAATATGAATCTTTCCCACCGCTCATGCATACAAGAACGCGATCATTGTTTTCGATCATATTAAAATCAGTGATAGCTTTACCAGTTAAACCTATAAGTTTATTTCGTAATTTGAGAAAGTTATTTGTAGCTTCAGTAGGTATATGTGGTGTCATAATGCAATAGATCTTCCGCCATCAACAGCTAAAATGTGTCCCGTAATAAATGGGGCATATAAGACTAAAAATTCAACAGCCATTGCTACATCTTCAGGCGTGCCCATTTTTTTTAGTAAGGTTTGAGAAATAACCCTTTGTTTATAAATATCATTGAACTCTTCATTGTCTTCTGGCCATTGAACTGGACCTGGAGCAACAGCATTAACTCTAACATCAGGGCTTAATTCCTGAGCTAATGACTTTGTTAAAGTGGTTAAGCCTGATTTAGCAACGCTATAAATAATGTAGTTTTTTTTGGGCTTATCAATGTGGGTGTCAGTAATATTAATAATACATCCCTTGGTTTTGATAAGCTCATCTGCGGCAAGTTGAGATAAAAATAAAGGCGCTTTTAAATTACTACCAATAAGATCATTCCAGTTTTTTTCATTCATTTTTCCAATTTCAGTTGGATAATAACTAGAGGCATTATTAATTAAGATATCGAGTTTGCCATATACATTGATTGTTTCTTGTATGAGGCTTGGCAATACATTTGTATTAAGAAGATCTGCTTGAATAATACTTGCTGAATTTTTACGAATTTGATTAAGCGATTTTTGAAGCTCTTTTGCTTCGCTTGCTGAATGACGATAATGAATCATAAGGTCTATACCTGCTTCATGAAGACGCTTACAGATTGCCTGCCCGATTCTTTTAGCACCGCCAGTGACTAAAGCAATTTTTCTATTAGATTTCATGTGTTTATGTATAAATGATTTGTCTCTATTATAATCTAATACATATGCCATCAATGCCCAAGCCCTCAGAAAAAGAAGCTCAATTAAGTTATAGTTTAAAAACGAAGATCATTCAATGCATTAAGTCAGAAAAAGGATGGATTAGTTTTAATCGCTTCATGGAGCTAGCACTTTATGATCCTGAATTTGGATATTACACAGGCAGCTTAAGTAAGCTTGGTGAAAAAGGTGATTTTGTAACAGCCCCAGAAATATCAACCCTTTTTTCCAAAGCGATATGCATACAGTTTAAAGAAATTTTTCAGTCAGTTAAAAAAAATATACTTGAAATCGGAGCTGGCTCAGGAATTTTTGCGCTTGAGACAATTCAATCTTTAATAAAAGACAAAGAAGAAATTGAGCGCTATTTTATTCTTGAAATAAGCCCTACATTAAAAAAAAGACAGCATGATCTTTTGATGGCACATTTGTCAGTAGATTTATTTAATAAAATAGAATGGATTCAAGAGCTGCCAGAAAAATATGAAGGCATTATTTTTTGCAACGAATTGCTTGATGCATTCCCTATAAATTTAATTAAAAAGTCAGCGAGTGTTTATTATCAACATGGTGTCAGTGTAGAAAAAGATAATTTTGTATGGAAAGATAAGTTAATAGAAGATTTATCTATTCAAGATGAAATTGATTTAGAAAAACTTCCAAGATTTTATCTTACAGAGTATTCAATCTATATTAAAAGTTGGCTTAAAAAAATTGATCACTGTTTAGTAAAGGGAGTTATATTAATTATCGACTATGGATTTAATCATACAGAATATTTCCATGAGCAGCGATCTCAAGGCACTTTAATGTGTCATTTCAAGCATTATGCTCATGACAATCCACTTATTTATTTAGGTATTCAAGACATTACAAGTCATGTAAATTTTAGTTATGTTGCTAAAAAAGCTTCTGAATTAGGATTACATAGCAAAGGATTCATATCGCAAGCAAATTTTCTAATTAATTGCGGCATATTACGACTGCTTGAGAATATTAATATAGAAAATACATCTTTATATATGAAATCTGTATCCGAAGTTCAAAAATTGTTATCCCCTTCAGAAATGGGTGATTTATTTAAAGTAATGGTGATTGAAAAAAATATTGACATAGATTTTATAGGGTTAAAGCATAACAATAAAATAACAAGATTATGACGGAGCAAAACAAACTTAACGACTTTAAAAGGCGACCTATTAGAAGCTATATTTTAAGACAAGGTCGAATTACCTCAGGGCAAACAAAAGCAATTCAAGAATGCTTTGTAAAGCATGCTGTTGTTTTTGAAAAGAAGTTAATTAATTTCGATGATATTTTTAAAATAAAAGATACGCATACAATATTAGAGATTGGTTTTGGCATGGGAACCTCAACCGCAGAAATTGCAAAACTTAATCCAAGATACAATTATTTAGCTGTTGAAGTTCATTCACCAGGTGTTGGCAATTTATTAAAACTCATTCAAGAAAATAATATTTCTAATCTAAAAATTATTCAGCATGACGCAGTAGAGGTTCTTAATTTTATGATTAAAGACGATAGTCTTGATGGTATTCATATTTTTTTCCCTGATCCATGGCCTAAGAAAAGACATCATAAGAGAAGACTTATTCAATCAGACCTATTAGCAGTCATTACAAAAAAAATTAAGAAGTCAGGCTATTTACATATAGCAACAGATTGGGAAGATTATGCGCTTTGGATCATTGATCTCTTAGATAAAGAAAAATTCATTCAAAGAGCCTCAGATAATTTTTTTGAAAAGCCTGATTATCGACCTTTAACAAAATATGAAAATCGCGGTATTAAATTAGGATATAAGGTTTGGGATATGATCTATAGGCGTGTTTAACCATTTACCAATAATAACTTCAGCCTCTTCAGTACCTTGTTTTTTTAAGCTAGAAAAAAGTTGTACAGTACACTCGATTCCAAGAGCGCTTCCCCATCGCTCATTAATTTCTTTTTGAACGCTATAAAGTGTCTTATGTGAGGCTTCACGAGAGAGTTTGTCAGCTTTAGTCAGTAAAATATGGATAGGTTTTTTATTTAACGAAAACCAATTCAGCATTTGCTGATCAAGAGGTGTGAGTGGGTGTCTGATATCCATGACTAAAACAAGACCAAACAGACAAGACCGTTCAGACAGATAAGTCGCTAAAATTTTTTGCCAGTGATCTTTAATTGCATGAGGTACTTTAGCGTAACCATAGCCAGGTAAATCAACTAAGAAACGGTCATGTCCTAGCGAAAAAAAATTGATGAGCTGTGTTCGACCCGGTTGTTTACTAACAAACGCGAGGCGATTGTGATTAGCAAGCGTATTAATAACACTTGATTTCCCTGCATTTGATCTTCCTGCAAAGGCGATTTCAATTCCAACAGGAGCAGGTAGATCAGTTAAATGATGAGCAGATATATAATATGATGCGTTTTTAAAAATAGCCATGCGCTTTACCTTCAACCTGTTCAATCCAATCAAAATGCTATCACGAGAATGGGATTTTAGATAAAATGGGAACGCATGATACATACTTTATATATGGAGCTTTAAGCAATGGGTCATCGGAATGCTTTTTTTGTTTTTATCTTATCTTTTTTAATTTCAAGTTTTGCAACTTCTGCAACAAATGAACAAAAAAATGTACCTCAAGCTGTAGCAAATATATGTATAGCTTGTCACGCAATCGATGGCAATAGTTTGATTACTGCTAATCCCAAATTAGCTGGACAACATTATGAATATCTTTATAAACAATTGGTTAACTTTAAATCAGGTGAGCGAACTAATGCTGTGATGTCAGGTATGGTTGCTACTTTATCAAATACTGATATGCACAATATAGCAGAGTATTTTTCAAAACAGACTTTAAATCTTGGCCAGGCAAAGATAAATGGTGTTGGATCAATCGGTGAGAAAATTTATCGTGCAGGCATTCAGGCAAACGGTGTTCCTGCATGTGCAGCTTGTCATGGTGCTTCAGGCGATGGGTTGCCTGTAAAATATCCTCGCTTAGGGGGCCAGCATACAGAATATATCTTAAATCAGTTGAGACAATTCAGATTAGGCGCGCGCGCAAATGATGAAGCAAAAATGATGCGTACAATTGCGGCTAAATTAACTGACCAAGAAATGGAAGCAGTAGCTGATTATATTCAAGGTTTAAGATAAGTTATTTGCTCATCATTAATCGCTGCAACTTCCTTGCAGATTCTGTAGTCAAAACACTTCATTTTAAAAATGAGTCATTTTGAAATCTATAACATTTAATCTCAGAAAAGTAAATCAATTGTTAATCTCAATGAGCTTTGCAGTATGTATGCTTGTATTCCTAGGAATAGCATCAATTATAGGAACTATTCTTAAGCAGAATGAACCTTATGAAAACTACATTATTAAATTTGGTCAGTTTTGGTTTGGATATTTTGAGAAGATTGGTCTTTATGATGTTTATCATAGCGTCTGGTTTCTAATCATTCTACTTTTTTTAGTTATATCAACAACACTCTGTATTACCAAAAATACCCCGACCATGCTTAAAGATTTTTTATTATTTAAAGATACCTTAGAAGAAAAATCACTTAAAGCATTTACACATCACCTTACTCTACAAAATAAGAGAAAAATAAACCTCTCTAGAATTATTCAGTATTTAAAGCATGAAAAATATAAAACCAAGGAAAAGTTAAAAGAGAGTGGCGATATTTTAATTGTTGCCAAAAAAGGAAATTATCAACGCTTGGGATACATCTTGACTCATTTAGGCGTGGTTGTGATTTGCTTGGGTGGTTTATTAGATGGTAATTTAGTTTTTAAAGCTCAAGAGATGCTAGGGTACAAAAAAATAGAAACCTTAGATATTCCTGCCTCAAAAGTATCTGAGGTGAGTAGGCTTCATATTAACAATGCTTCCTTTAGAGCGAATATGACGCTTGCTGAAGGTGCATCTGATAACGTGGCTTTTGTGAGAATGAAAGACGGATATCTTGTTCAAGAATTACCTTTTAAAGTTGCTCTAACAGATTTTAGAATTCTTCATTACTCAACAGGGATGCCAAAATCATTTGAAAGCGATTTAGTAATTTCAGACACAGATTTGTCTCAAGATATCAAAACGACAATTAGTGTTAACCATCCTTTCACATACAAAGGTATCACTATTTATCAATCTGATTTTCAGGATGGGGGCACAAAACTTAATATTGAATTAATAAGCTTATTAGCTTCGAAAGCATCCCAGAAAATAGAGGGTAAAATTTTTGAAAAAGTTAAATTAGATAAAGATCAACTAACTTATGAATTTAATGATTTTAGAAAATTTAATATTTTACATCTTAAAGAGGGACAAAAAGAAAAACCACGAAATGTAGGCCCTAGTGTCACTTATAAAATTAGAAATAATTCAGGACAAGCGCGTGAATTTATTTCATATCAATATGCTATGCCTATTGATGATCGCTCTTTTTTTGTTAGTGGCATGAGAGAAACCCCACAGGAAGAATTTAGATATTTAAAAATACCTGCAGACAATCAAGGTTCGATTGAAGGGTTTATGGTGTTTAAAAGCGCCCTTCAAAATAAAGCATTAATTGAGACGATCTCTAAAGATATGGCAAATCAATCTATCGATCATGACCAAGAAGGTGTCATGAAAGAATCGTTTGAAAATAGTATAAATAAATTAATGACTTTATTTGCACAAGGAGGCTTTTCAAATATTGCTGAAAGTATTGACAAAAATATTCCAGCTAGCGATAAAGAAAAAGCTATACAAACTTATTTAAAAATAATAGATATTGCATCTGTTGAGCTTTATAAAAAACAATTAAAAGTTTCAAATATAAAATTTGATCAATCAAGTGTTATGTTTATTCAAGATGCACTAAATGCATATAGTGATATGTTTTTTTATGGCTCCCCTTATTTTTTTGAGCTTACAGATTACGAACAGAAAGAAGCGAGTGGACTTCAAATTACTAAATCTCCAGGACAATTTTGGGTCTACCTAGGATCTTTAAGTTTAGTGCTTGGTATTTTTTCAATGATTTATTTACATGAAAGAAAGTTATGGCTTCTTATTAAATCATCCGGCAGAGTTATACTTGCATTCAGCTCTAATCGAAAAAATTTAGATTTTGAGCGCGAGTATAAAAAAGTGAGTGGGGAAATTAGTAAAATTATTCAATGATGGGCGACTTATGTTAACTAAATTATTTAAATCTATAAAAGCATCATTTCAAGCTTTTAATTTTATATACCTTTCTCTTTTGTTAGGAAGTGCTTTATATGCACTCAAAACATTTCATATTTACATGGATATCTATGAAGAGATAATTTTATTGGGTAGTGTTGGTTTCTTTACTTGGCTCGGTTGGAATTGGAATCATTTCAAGAAAATTATTATAACTGTCTTTGTAATAAGCTTTTTCGCTATTCAGCTTTATGCTGGAACGCTTATAAACAATGAAAGTGTATTTTTATTAAAATACCTTATATCAAGCCAGTCGGCTGTTATGTGGATGAATGTTTTTTTTGTGTTAGCACTTTTGCTCTATTGGTTAGGGTTACTTACAAGAAATAATCTTTTAGATGATATTGCATCTTCTTTCACATCAACCGCAGTGATTTTCGGATTTATTGGGTTACTTGTGAGATGGTATGAATCTTATTTAATAGGCCTTGATATCGGACATATTCCAATTAGCAATTTGTATGAAGTATTTATTTTATTTTGTTTAATTACGTCACTTCTTTATTTATTTTATGAAGAGCGATTTAGTACAAAGAAATTAGGTGCTTTTGTATTAATTGTCATTAATGCAGCTGTTGGATTTATCTTATGGTATACATTTGATCGGCATGCGGATGCTGTTCAGCCTTTAGTGCCAGCCTTGCAGTCTTATTGGATGAAGATTCATGTGCCTGCTAATTTTATTGGTTATGGTTCTTTTTCTCTAGCAGCAATGGTATCTTCAGCTTACTTACTTTCAAGTAAAAAAATATTAACTTCTTACTTGCCCAAACTAACCATTCTTGAAGATCTTATTTATAAATCGATTGCGATTGGATTTATCTTTTTTACCATTGCGACAATATTAGGTGCGATATGGGCAGCTGAAGCTTGGGGCGGTTATTGGTCATGGGATCCCAAAGAAACTTGGGCGCTTATTGTATGGTTAAATTATGCAGCATGGCTACATTATCGGATCGTTAAGGGACTTAGAGGACCTATATTGGCATGGTGGGCATTGATTGGGCTTGTAGTTACTACTTTTGCTTTTTTGGGCGTAAATATGTTTTTATCAGGACTTCATTCATATGGTCAATTATAATTGCATATAAAATATGACTTAAAATTTAACTTCAAATATGACCCAAAAAAATATAGTTGAAATTCAGAATTTATCTTTTAGTTACGGTAATCGTATGCTCCATAAAGATATCAACATGACTTTTCCTCGCGGTAAGGTTACTGCCATTATGGGTGGAAGCGGCTGTGGTAAAACCACTATTCTTCGCTTAATTGGTGGTCAAATTAAGCCTAAGGCAGGTCAGGTAACTGTAGATGGTAAAATTGTTCACAAACAAGACAGACAAGGGATCTATGAATTAAGAAGAAAAATGGGCATGCTCTTTCAGCATGGTGCCCTTTTTACAGACTTATCAGTATTTGATAATGTAGCATTTCCGATGCGTGAGCATACTAAGTTACCTGAAAGTATGATTCGTGATTTAGTATTAATGAAACTTAACGCCGTAGGACTTAGAGGCGCTCATAAACTGATGTCAACAGAATTATCAGGGGGCATGGCAAGACGCGTGGCTCTTGCAAGAGCAATTGCATTAGATCCAGATATTATTATGTACGATGAGCCTTTTGCAGGATTAGATCCAATTTCTATGGCAGTCATTTGTGATTTAATTAGAACGCTTAATGATGCATTAGGCGCTACTTCAATTATTGTGACGCACGATGTTGAGGAAGCATTTTCGTTTGCAGATTACATTTATTTTGTTGCAGATGGTGTTGTGGCCGCTGAAGGAACACCTAAAGAACTTTCAAAATCTAAACTTCCTTTTGTTTATCAATTTGTGCATGGCGAAAAAGATGGCCCAGTACCATTTCATTACAATGCACCAAATTACAAAAAAGATATTTATGAGTCAGTCTAATCTATGAATCCTATCCTTAAATTTTTAAGTAATTTAGGTAGTCAAGTTACTTCAAGAATTTGGCGCCTAGGTGCAGCTACCCGTTTATTTTTATTAACTTTAATTTATTCAGGTGAGAGCTTTAGACGTATTCATCTCACCATTCGTGAGATTTATTTTACTGGTGTTATGTCGTTAATTATTATTGTGGTATCGGCTTTTTTCGTTGGTATGGTTTTAGGACTTCAAGGGTACTATACACTTCAAAAATATGGATCTTCTGAATCTATAGGTGTCTTAGTGGCATTAGCACTTCTCAGGGAGCTCGGCCCAGTTGTTACAGCTTTATTATTTGCAGGCAGAGCAGGCACTGCAATTACCGCTGAGATTGGTTTAATGAAAGCTACTGAGCAATTATCAGCTATGGAGATGATGGCAGTTAGCCCTATTGCGAGAATCATTGGGCCAAGATTTTGGGCTGGTGTAATTTCAATGCCGATATTAGCTTCAATTTTTTCAATGGTTGGCATCATGGGGGGCTATTTAGTTGCGGTGCCAATTATTGGCGTAGATCATGGTGCATTTTGGTCACAAATGAATGTGAATGTTGATTTTAGATTTGATGTAGTTAACGGCCTTATTAAGAGCTTTGTCTTTGGGATTGCTTGTACAATTATTGCGCTTTATGAGGGTTATGATGCGCCTCCCACAGCCGAAGGAGTTAGTAGGGCGACTACGCGGACCGTAGTAACTTCATCATTGACTATTTTAGGATTAGATTTTATTTTAACTTCGTTTATGATTGCGCATTAATTAAAGATTGGAGCACATATGGATAAAACAACATTAGATATATGGGTAGGTTTATTTGTAGCAATAGGTATTGCTGCGCTTATGGGACTAGCGATGAAAGTAGGTAACCTTACAAGCAATACTTTAGGTGAAACCTATTTGGTTACAGCAAACTATGAAAATATCGGGGGTCTTAAACCTAGGGCACCAGTTAAAAGTTCTGGTGTTGTTGTAGGTCGCGTTGATAACATTAAATTTGATACAAAAGTTTATCAAGCAGTAGTAAGTTTAAAGATAGACAAAAGATATCCTTTTCCTAAAGATACTTTTGCAAATATTTACACTTCAGGTTTATTGGGGGAGCAATATATTAGCTTGGAGGCAGGGGGTGATGATAACTTTCTAAAGGAAGGTGACCGTATTTCTAAAACCCAAGATGCAGTTGTTTTAGAGAAACTTATTAGTCAGTTCTTATATAATAAAGCATCTGAAGAACCTAAAAAATAATTTAACAAAAGGAAAGATTGAGCCATGAAAAAGTTTTTATTAGCTGTTTTAAGTTTAATAATGTCTTTGGGTTTATTTGCTGCAGAAGCACCTGATGTTTTCGTTAAAAAAACAGCTGATGAAGTTTTTGAAATTTTGAAAACAGATAAAGATCTTAAAGCAGGTAATAAAGAAAAAGCTTATAAAATCACAGAAGAAAAAATATTGCCTTATTTTGATTTTGATCGCATTTCTAAACTTGTGTTAGGTAAAGCATGGGCAGGCGCAACTCCGGAAGAAAAAGATAGCTTTAAGAAAGAATTTAGAACAATGCTGGTAAATACTTATGGTGCTGCATTATTAAAATTTAAAGATCAAACACTCAAATACAAGCCAACTAGATATGAGCCTACAGACGAAGAAGTGCTTGTTAAAACAGAAATACTGCAACCAGGCGCACCACCTTTAGCCATCGATTATATGCTTGAAAAAGAAGGTAACTCATGGAAAGTTTTTGACATCATTATCGAGGGCGTAAGTTTGGTGACAAATTATCGCGGACAATTCGCTACGGAAATTAGACAAAATGGGATAGCCTCTTTAATTACAAAACTTAGCGAGAAGAATGCTAATTTTGATAAGACTGCTAATAAATGATTGTATTTGATAAAAATCGATGGGCATTAAGTGGCGATCTTACAATTGAAAAAATTCCTGCTGTTATTTCTTTAATTAACAAAAAAAAAATTGATAAAAAAATAACCATTGATTTTTCAAAAGTTACTTCAGTAGATACATCAACGCTCAGTTTAATTTTTGAATTGCAACGCCAAACCAAAAAAACTCAATCACACTTTGTATTTAAAAATTTACCAAAAAATTTAAATAATCTCGCAAAATTATATGGAGTGGAAGATCTTGTATCTTCCCTTCATTAAGTATTGCCTTTTTGATTTTCATTCAAAGTAATTTAGTACATTCATTCCAATGAAAAAAGCTATTGTATTCAATAAAGTTAAAAAGAATTTCGGTAAGTTAGAGGCTTTAAAAGGTATTAATCTAACTATCGAAGAAGGAGAATTTTTTGCACTTCTCGGACCTAATGGCGCTGGAAAATCAACGCTTATTAATATCCTTGCAGGACTTATGAAGTCATCATCGGGATCAATTAAGGTTATGGGGCATGATGTCATTAAGAATTATCAGGATGCTCGAAGGTCACTCGGTATTGTTCCTCAAGAGCTAGTGTTTGATCCCTTTTTTAACGTCCGTGAGATGTTGAGATTTCAAGCGGGTTATTTTGGTAAGGGACGAGAAAATGATAACTGGATTGATGAAATCATAGAAGGCTTAGACCTTCAGGACAAAACTAATACAAATATGAGAATGCTTTCAGGCGGAATGAAGAGAAGAGCATTGATTGCACAAGCCCTTGTGCATAAACCACCGGTTATTGTTTTAGATGAGCCGACTGCAGGCGTTGATGTTGAGCTTAGAAAAAAACTGTGGCAGTTTATTAAAAAACTCAATCAGAAAGGCCATACCATTGTCTTGACGACACATTATTTGGAAGAAGCAGAAACATTATGTAGTCGAGTAGCTATGATGGATCAAGGTCAGGTAGTCGCTTTAGATAAAACAAGAAACTTGTTAAAGCGCTTCTCTGCAAAAAATTTAAATTTACGTCTAGATTTAAAAGGTAAAAAAATTCCAACAAGCATTAAAAAATTTATTCAGACAGCAGATCATAATTCGATTACTTTTTTGCTTGAAGAAATTTTAGAAGTGCAATTTATTATGAGCGAGCTAAAAAAATCAAAAATTGAGATATTAGATATGGAGCTTACTAATTCTGATTTAGAAAATGTCTTCCTTAAGCTCACGGGAAGTAAAAAATGATAAACATTAAAAATGAATTCTTAGGTACCTGGACACTTTTGAAAAAAGAGTTACTTAGATTTTGGCGCGTGGTTTTTCAAACAGTTGCAGCACCAGTGATTACAGCTGTACTTTATCTACTTATTTTTTCGCATATTTTAGCAAATCATGTGAAAGTTTATGGGAATGTTGATTACACAGCTTTTCTTATTCCAGGGTTGATCATGATGTCTTTATTGCAAAATGCTTTTGCAAACAGCTCATCAAGTCTTATTCAGTCAAAAGTTATGGGTAACATTGTGTTTGTCTTATTAACACCCATTACTTACTTACAATTCTTTTTAGCTTTTTTAATTGCATCAATTGTGCGCGGTATTTTTGTAGGCGCTTGTATTTATTTATTAGCGCTTTTGTATGTAGATTTACCTATTTTACATCCGTGGGTTATTTTTGGATTTGCAATCATTGGTGGAGCATTATTAGGTACTTTTGGAATTATTGCAGGGATATGGGCACATCGATTTGATCAAATGGCAGTATTTCAAAACTTTGTCATCATGCCACTATCTTTTTTATCAGGTGTATTTTATTCAATTCATTCCTTGCCACCTTATTGGCAGAAAGTATCTCAACTCAATCCTTTTTTCTACATGATTGATGGTTTTAGGTATGGGTTTTTTGGCCAGTCTGATGTTTCTCCATTATTGAGTTTTTCGATTGTAAGTGTTTTTTTTATTGTGTTAGCTTCCATTACTTTAGGAATGCTAAAATCTGGCTATAAATTAAGAAGTTGAATGATGACCGCTGACCATATTAAACAATCTATTTTAGAGAAACTTGAATGTGAATTTATTGATATTTTAGGCGATGATGGAACTCATTTTGAGGGGGTGATTGTCAGCAAATCATTCGAAGGATTAAATCGCGTTAAACAACATCAAATGGTATTTAATGCTTTAGGTGACAAGATGAAGAGTGAAATTCATGCTCTATCTATGAAGACTTACACCCCAAGCGAGTGGCAATTATTATAAACGTAATATTGAGGAGTAATTCATGAGTGCGCAAGATAAGATTCAAAAAATGATTAAAGAACATGATGTGGTTTTGTATATGAAAGGAAGCCCTAAATTTCCTCAGTGCGGATTTTCAAGTTTAGCTACTAAAATTTTAAATGCATGTGATACTAAATTTCATGCTGTTGATGTTTTACAAGATCCAGAAATTCGTGAAGGTATTAAAGTATTTTCTAATTGGCCAACCATTCCACAACTCTATATTCATGGCGAATTTATTGGTGGCGCTGATATTATTAAAGAGTTGTATGAAAATGGTGAGTTAGTTAAGCTATTACAGGCTAATTCATAACTTGGATAAACTCGTTATTCAAGGACAATCGCAACTTCATGGCGAGCTCGAAATATCAGGAGCTAAGAATGCTGCCCTACCTATACTCATCGCCTCTCTTTTAACTGAAGATACACTTTCATTAACACACATTCCTCATCTTCAAGATGTAAATACCACAAAGTCTTTGTTGAAATATATGGGTGTAGATATTAAAAACATAGACGATGTGACGGAAGTAACTGCAAAAGAAGTTATTAATAAAAATGCACCCTACGAACGTGTAAAAACCATGCGTGCTTCTATTCTTGTTTTAGGCCCTTTGCTTGCAAGATTTGGCGAAGCAAAGGTATCTTTACCTGGGGGGTGTGCTATTGGATCAAGACCCGTAGACATTCATATTAAAGGTCTTCAAGCTATGGGCGCCAAAATAGATATTCACAGTGGTTATATTGAGGCTTCAACTAAACATCTTCCCAGATCTAAGCTGCAAGGATGTATATTTTATATGGATATTGTGACTGTGACAGGCACCGAGAATCTAATGATGGCAGCTTCATTGTCCCATGGAATAACTATTTTAGAAAATTCAGCCAAAGAACCTGAAGTGGTTGATTTAGGCGAGTGTTTAAATAAGATGGGTGCAAAAATTAGAGGATTAGGGACGGACATTATTACAATTGAAGGGGTAGATGAGCTTCATAAAGCGAGCCATGATGTGATATTTGATAGAATTGAAGCTGGAACTTATCTAACAGCAGTTGCAATGACAGGTGGCGATGTACTTTTAAGAAATGTAAAAGTGGAATGTTTGGATGCAATTATACAAAAACTCATTGAAACGGGCATTAAAATTGAAGCATATGAAAATTCCATACGCATTAAAAGCGATGGTAAATTAAAGGCGGTTAATATTAGAACAGCGCCTTATCCAGCATTTCCAACTGACATGCAAGCGCAAATGATGGCATTAAATACGATTGCAGATGGTGTATCTGAAGTGACAGAGACTATATTTGAAAATCGATTTATGCACGTACAAGAATTAATTCGTATGGGCGCGCAGATTGATATTAGAGGTAATACAGCGATTATAAGGGGTAAGGAGTATTTAGAGGGTGCATCCGTCATGGCAACTGATCTAAGAGCTTCTGCAAGTCTTGTGATTGCAAGTTTGGCAGCAAAAGGACAAACTACGATTGATCGTATTTATCATCTTGATCGTGGTTATGAAAAGTTAGAAGATAAATTAAATCAATTAGGCGCCAATATTAAACGGATTCATTAATATGAAAATTATGATAGCTTTATCTAAAGGAAGAATATTTGAGCAGACTATCCCTCTTTTGAAAAAGATGGGCATCACATGTAATGAAGATCCTGAAATCTCAAGAAAATTAATTTTAGATACCAATCAAAAAAATATAAAACTGATTATTGTAAGAGCGACTGATGTGCCTACCTATGTTGAGTATGGCGCAGCTGACATTGGTATTACAGGCAAAGATATTCTCGATGAATATATGGGAGAAGGACTTTATCAGCCAATTGATCTTAATATTGGCCGATGCAAAATGATGGTGGCAGCTAAAAAAGGATTTGATTATGAGGCGGCAATTAAAAAAGGTACTCGCTTAAAAGTAGCAACTAAATATGTAAAAGCCGCCAAAGAGCATTTTGCAAAAAAAGGCATGCATATTGATTTAATTAAATTATATGGCTCAATGGAGTTAGCGCCACTTGTTGGTCTTGCAGATGTTATTGTAGATTTATTAAGCACAGGAAAGACTCTTAAGGCGAATAATCTTATTGCTGTTGAAGATATTTGTGATATCAGCTCAAGATTAATTATTAATCAAGCATCTTTAAAATTAAAAAGAGAGTTCTTGCAGCCGATTCTTACCCAATTTGAAAAAGCACTTAAAGCATAAATTTTTATGGTTCAAATTAAAAAATTAAATACACAAGATCAGAATTTTAAAAGTCAGTTAAATCAACTGATTTTTTTTGAGGATCAAGGAAGCGTTCAGATTGAAAAAACAGTAACGGATATCTTAAGTGATGTGAAAAAAAGAGGCGATGAAGCCTTAGTTGAATATACGAAAAAATTTGACCATGTTGATTTTTCTCATATAGAAGAGCTTGAGATCTCAAAAGAAGAGTTAAATTTAGCCCTAGAAAATTTAGCAAAACCTTCAAGACAAGCGCTTGAAGATGCGGCTAAAAGAGTCTTTGATTATCACAAGAAACAATTAATAAGCTCTTGGAGTTATACCGAAGAAGATCAAACATTATTGGGGCAAAAAGTAACTTCTCTAGATCGTGTCGGTCTTTATGTGCCAGGTGGGAAAGCAGCTTATCCTTCTTCTGTATTAATGAATGCCATTCCTGCAAAAGTAGCAGGCGTTCAAGAAATTATTATGGTTGTGCCATCGCCTTATGGAGAAAGAAATCAGTTAGTTTTGGCCGCTGCAGCCTTGGTAAAAGTTGACCGTGTGTTTGCGATCGGTGGAGCTCAAGCAATTGGTGCACTTGCTTATGGTACGAAGACAATTCCTCAGGTTGATAAAATTGTAGGCCCAGGAAATGCATATGTTGCAGAGGCCAAAAGAAAAGTATTTGGAGTCGTTGGCATTGATATGATTGCAGGGCCTTCTGAAATACTTATTATTGCAGATGAAAGATCTAATCCAGATTGGATTGCGATGGATTTATTTTCTCAAGCTGAACATGATGAACTTGCGCAATCCATTTTAATTAGTTCAAGTGATGATTTTTTAAATCAAGTTCAAGAAAGCATTAATAAGCTCATTGAAAAAATGCCAAGAAGAAAAATTATCGAAACTTCATTAACGAATAGAGGCGCGATGATTAAGGTCCAATCATTAAAAGAAGCAGCTGATATTTCGAACTTTATTTCTCCAGAGCATCTAGAGCTTTCAGTGGATGATCCAGATGAGCTTATTAAAAGTATTAAACATGCAGGCGCGATTTTTATGGGAAGAAATACATGTGAAGCAGTAGGAGATTATTGTGCTGGCCCTAATCATGTTTTACCTACATCAAGAACTGCAAGATTTTCATCGCCGCTGGGTGTTTATGATTTTCAGAAGCGCTCAAGTTTAATTAAATTGTCTAATGCAGGTGCTAATAAGCTCGGTAAAATTGCTTCAATTTTAGCGCATGGTGAAGGGCTTGAAGCTCATGCCCAATCAGCGGAATACCGAATAGGTAATGAGTAAATTTTGGAGCAAGGTTGTTCATACCTTGACGCCTTACATCCCTGGCGAGCAACCTAAACTTAATAATCTAATTAAGTTGAATACCAATGAAAATCCTTATGGGCCAAGCTCTAAAGTGATTAATGTGATTAAACAATTTTCAGATGATACTTTAAGACTTTATCCAGATCCAAATTCAGAAGCCCTTAAGAAAATGATTGCAGATTATTTTAAAGTTAATATAAATAATATTTTTGTAGGAAATGGTTCAGATGAAGTTTTAGCTATTGCTTTTCAAGCATTATTGAAACATGACAGACCCATTTTATTTCCTGACATTACTTATAGTTTTTATCCTGCCTACTGCAAACTTTATGAAATTGATTTTAAGATCATACCTCTTAATGAATCATTTGAAATTGCATTAGAAGGTTATTTAGCACCTAATGGAGGTGTAATTTTCCCCAATCCAAATGCACCAACAGGCATTCCACTCCCCTTGAATCAGATTGAGAAATTTCTTAAGAAAAATAATGATTCTTTATTGATTGTTGATGAAGCTTATGTTGATTTTGGTACGGAGTCTGCAGTTCATCTTACTCAAAAATATTATAATTTGTTAGTGACACATTCATTTTCAAAATCTAGAGCATTAGCTGGGTTGAGATTAGGTTACGCCATAGGACATCAAGATCTTATTGAGGCTTTAATTAGAGTTAAAGATAGTTTTAATTCTTACCCGATAGATCGATTAGCATTGGTTGCAGGGATTGAATCTTTTAAAGATGATTTGTATTTTAAAAATATTTGTCAAAAAGTCATTGCTACAAAATTAAAATTTGTAAATGAACTAGCAAGTCTTAATTTTTTAGTATTGCCCTCAGGTGCTAATTTTGTATTTGCTAAACATTTATCTAAGGATGGCAAGCTTATTGTCAGTGAGTTAAGGGAGCATGGAATCGTTGTAAGGCGTTTTGATAAACCGGTTCGCATTTCTTCATATATTAGATTCACAATAGGTTCCGATGACGAAATGGACACGCTTCTAAAAACATTAAAACTTATACTAAGCGCATGAAATAATTGATGTTAATTACATTTTTAATGAGTTAAAATGAAGTATCAATATTAAGAATATAACTATGAAAAGATCAGGAAGCATTTCAAGAAAAACACTTGAAACCCAAATTGAAGTGAGTATCGATTTGGATGGTAAAGGGACAGCTAAATTAAATACTGGTATCGGTTTTCTTGATCACATGTTAGATCAAATTGCACGACATGGCATGTTAGACCTTGTTGTTGAGGCTAAAGGTGATTTACATATTGACGCACATCACACTGTGGAAGATGTTGGAATTGTCATGGGCCAAGCTTTTGCTAAAGCAATTGGCGATAAAAAAGGTATTAAAAGATACGGTCATGCTTATGTACCCCTAGATGAAGCCTTATCCAGAGTAGTGCTTGATATTTCGGGTAGACCTGGACTTGAGTTTGATGTTGAGTTTAAAAGGGCGGCAATTGGAGAATTTGATGTAGATTTAGTACATGAATTTTTCCAAGGGTTTGTAAATCATGCCAATATCACTATGCATATTGATAATCTTAAAGGCGATAATTCTCACCATCAAGCAGAAACGATTTTTAAAGCATTTGGAAGAGCTTTAAGAATGGCGATTGATATTGATCCTAATTTGTCAGGCATTACTCCATCAACTAAAGGTAGTTTATAAATCTTTCTTCATTAAAGTAATAATGATTGCAATTATTGATTATGGAATGGGTAATTTAAAGTCAGTATTTAATGCCTTTAAACTTGTCTCACCTGAAACTGATATTAAAGTTACAAGTAACTCTGTTGATATTAAAAATGCTCATCATGTTGTTTTCCCTGGCCAAGGCGCTATGCCTGATTGTATTAGGGAACTTGACCAAAGAAATCTAAGAGATTCTGTGATTGAAGCAGCTAATACAAAACCTTTTTTAGGTATTTGTATTGGACTCCAGATGTTATTTGATAAAAGTGAAGAAGGTAATGTTACGGGTTTAGGATTGTTGAATGGTACGATTAAGCGATTCAATAATAAAGATACAGCAGATGAAAATGGGCATAAATTAAAAATTCCACATATGGGATGGAATGAAGTCTTACAAAAAAACAAACATCCTTTGTGGCGTAATATCAACAATCAAGATCGATTTTATTTTGTTCATAGCTATTATTTAGAATCAAAAGATGAAAGCATTGTGACGGCTGAGACTTTATATGCACAAAAATTTTGTTGCGCTATTGCAAAGGATAATATTTTTGCAGTGCAATTTCATCCTGAAAAAAGTTCATTAGCTGGTTTACAACTCATTAAAAACTTTGTTCAATGGTCAGTATAGATTTTTAGTTTATGTTAATAATTCCTGCAATTGATTTAAAAGATGGCCAATGCGTGAGGCTTAAGCAAGGCTTAATGGAAGAATCAACAGTCTTTTCAGAGAATCCCGGTGAAGTCGCAAAACAATGGACAGATCTTGGTGCAAGAAGATTACATTTAGTAGATTTAAATGGGGCTTTTGTAGGTAAACCAGTTAATGAGTCTGCAATTAAATCGATTGTTAAAGAAGTTAATGGGGCAATTCCAATTCAATTGGGTGGCGGTATTCGAAATCTTGATACAGTAGAAAAATATCTAAATAATGGCGTGGATTACATCATCATAGGTACAGCCGCTGTTAAAAATCCTGGTTTTCTTCATGAAGCTTGTTATGCATTTCCCGGACAAATTATTGTGGGCCTTGACGCAAAAGAAGGTGAAGTTGCTATTGATGGGTGGGCTAAATTAACAGGACATAATGTGATTGAGCTTGCAAAAAAATTTGAAGGTTATGGCGTTGAAGCAATTATTTATACCGATATTGGACGTGACGGTATGTTAAATGGATTAAATATTGAAGCGACTGAAAAGTTAGCTGAAGCACTTTCGATACCTGTAATTGCAAGTGGTGGCGTTACCAACTTAGAAGATATTAAGAGTCTATGTTCAATTGCTTATGCAGGTGTGAGTGGCGCAATCACAGGAAGAGCAATTTATGAAGGAACACTTGATTTTAAAGCTGCGCAAATACTCGCAGATGAGCTTATTAAATAAATGTCACTTGCCAAAAGAATTATTCCTTGTTTGGATGTGACTGATGGCAGAGTCGTAAAAGGAATTAATTTTTTAGAGTTAAAAGATGCGGGTGACCCGGTAGAAATTGCGAAAAAATATAACGAACAAGGCGCTGACGAATTAGCCTTTCTGGATATTACAGCTAGTTCAGATAATCGTGGCCAAATTTTCCATATCATCGAGAATGTTGCTAAAGAGGTATTTATTCCTCTTACCGTGGGTGGCGGTGTTAGAACTTCTGAAGATGTAAGAAATTTACTGAATGCAGGTGCTGATAAAGTGAGTATTAATACTTCAGCAATCGTTAATCCAGATATTGTTTATCAAACTTCATCTCGTTTTGGATCTCAATGTATTGTTGTTGCGATTGATGCAAAATTTACAGTACAAGGTAATAAATCTTTTTGGCAGGTATTTACACATGGCGGTAGAAATGCAACAGGATTAGATGCAGTTGAATGGGCAGAAAAAATAGCTGCGTTAGGCGCAGGAGAATTACTGATTACGAGCATGGATCGAGATGGCACAAAAAAAGGTTTTGATCTTGAATTGATTAAGGCAATATCTGATAAAGTAGATGTGCCTATTATTGCTTCCGGAGGTGTTGGTGACCTTCAGCATCTTGTAGATGGCGTTAAAATTGGTGGAGCAGATGCAGTATTAGCAGCAAGTATATTTCACTATGGAGAATATACAATTAATGAAGCAAAAATATTTATGAAATCAAACCACATAGAGATTCGTTTATGACCTGGTTGCATTTAATAAAATGGGATGATAATGGTCTTGTGCCTGTAATTGCACAGGACTATAAAACAAATAAAGTCCTTATGTTTGCTTGGATGAATCAAGAGGCTTTGCAACTTACACAAAAAAATAAGCGGGCTTTTTACTGGTCAAGATCAAGACAAAAAATTTGGGAAAAAGGCGAAGAGTCTGGACACATTCAAAATGTTAAAGAAATAAGAATTGATTGTGATGGAGATGTAGTCTTACTTAAAGTTGAACAGATTGAAGATATTGCTTGTCATACAGGACGAGAAACATGTTTCTATCAAAAATTAGATGATAAAGAAATATGGGCGACCGATTATGAGATTGTTAAAGAACCAAAAGATATTTATAAAAAATAACTTGATATGAATACTATTTTAGAAAAACTTACTCAAATACTTGAGGCAAGAAAAAAAGACGACCCTACAAAATCGTATACAGCTTCTTTATATCATGAAGGCTTAGAAGCTATACTTAAAAAAATAAATGAAGAGGCTTTTGAGACAATCATAGCTGCTCGCCAAGGAGATAATAAAGAGCTTATTCATGAAGTGGCTGATCTTTGGTTTCATACTTTAGTACTGATGGCACATAAGAATTTAAGTGCAGAAGATATTCTAAATGAGCTTGCAAGACGAGAAGGGGCTTCTGGTATTGAAGAGAAAAAAAGCCGTGCACTTAAGTGAAATAATATGACGTGTATTTTTTGTAAAATTATTGATGGTTCGATACCGAGTAAAAAAATTTTTGAAAATGATGAGCTAATTGCATTTCATGATATTCATCCGATTGATAAGGTACATTTTTTAATTACACCTAAAAAACATATTGAAAATTTAATGACCTGTAAGGAAAGTGATAAAGTACTTATATCTAACATGCTTTTATTGGCGCCTAAATTGGCAAGTGAGTTAGGGTTAAAAGGATTTCGAACCATGATTAATTCAGGACACGAAGGTGGCCAGGAAGTATTCCATATGCATTTTCATGTATATGGGGGTAGTTCTAAATTAGCAAAAATTTAATAAAGGAGTTGTTATGGGATTTTCAAGCATTACACATTGGCTAATTGTTTTATTAATAGTTTTTTTGATATTTGGCACGAGTAAATTAAGAAACATTGGTAGTGATTTGGGCGCCGCCTTTAAAAATTTTAAAGATGCAGTAAAAGATGAAAATAAACCTAAAGTGCATTCTTCACGCAGAAAGACATCAAGAACTCGAGCTAGAAAATAAGTTTTATGTTTGACGTTTCATTTTCTGAGTTAGTTGTTATCTTATTTGTAGCACTTATGGTGATTGGCCCAGAAAAATTACCTAAATTGGCTAAGGTATTTGGTAAATTAACAGGTAGAGCTCAAAATTATATTGGCAAACTTAAAGAAGAAATTGAGCGAGAAGAAAAATTTAAAGAACTCCAAAAGATTCAGCGTGAAATTAAAAAAAGATCAATCAAATCTGGGTGACTCAATTCAAACCTTTTATTAAGCAACTTATAGAATTAAGAAATACTTTATTTAGAAGTTCTCTTAGTTTTATTATTATTTTTGTATGTTTAAGTTTTTACGCAAATGATATCTATACTTTTTTTTCGACACCATTAATTGAGAAATTAATAGATGGTAATAAATTAGTAAGCACAGGCCTTACTTCAACTTTTTTAGTTCCAATTAAAATTACTGCATTCATTTCTTTTTTATTCTCCTTACCTTTTATTTTTTATCAATTTTGGCGATTCATTTCTCCCGGTCTTTATAAAAAAGAAAAAAAATTAATTTTATTTTCTTTTGTTAGTGGACTTGTATTGTTTTTTGTGGGCATGGCTTTTGCCTACTATTTAATTTTTCCAATTGTATTTAAGTTTTTTATTATGATGACTCCTTTAAATGTAAGTTTAATGATTGATATCTCAAGTTATTTAGATTTAATTTTGTCTTTGTTAATTTCATTTGGATTGGCTTTTGAGGTGCCTGTCATATTAATCATATTAGTAACATTAGGATGGGTTAAAGTTAAAACGTTAGAAGAAGTTCGACCTTATATGATTGTTATCGCATTTGTAATTGGAGCTATTTTGACCCCACCTGATGTAATTTCACAAATTTGTTTAGCAATTCCATTATGGTTTTTATATGAATTAGGCTTGTTTGTATCAAAAAGAATTAATTTCAAGACTTGATAGATCTTAAATTTAGCTTATAGCACTATTTAGGTTTTGAGTGAAATTTTGTATAATGATCTGACATTCAAATAAATAATTTTCCCCTCATACTTTTTTTATTTCATAAAAGCTTATTAATAAGACCATGGCAAATCATCAAGACGTTAAAATAGATAAGAAGAAAAGAAGTTTTCTAATTGCAGTAACAACTGTAACTGGTGCAATTGGCGCAGGAATTATAGCTGTTCCTTTCTTATCGAGTATGACTCCAAGCGAGCGAGCTAAAGCTGCCGGCGCACCCGTTGAAGTAGATATTAGCAAAATTGAAACGGGATCAATGATTACTTCCGAGTGGAGAGGTCAGCCGGTTTGGATTGTTAATCGATCTAAAGCTATGTTAGATGGATTAAAAAAAAATGATCCTAATCTTTCTGATCCAAATCTTGATGTTGTATCTCAGCAACCTAATTATTGTAAAAATGCGACAAGATCACTTAAGCCTAATGTAATCGTTTTGGTAGGTATTTGTTCTCATTTAGGCTGTTCACCTATAGCTCAATTGCAAACTCAAGGGGATATGGGAGAAAATTGGAATGGCGGATTTTTCTGTCCGTGCCATGGATCTAAATTTGATCTAGCGGGCCGAGTTTTTAAAGGTTCGCCTGCCCCAATTAATCTTGTGGTGCCGCCCCATAAATATATTAATGACACCACCCTATTAATTGGCGAAGACAATAAAGGATAAGACTTATTTAAAGTATGAAAAAAGAGCTTAAAACGAAAAAATCTAAAAGTACCTTGATGACGTGGATAGATAAAAGATTCCCTTTATCATCCCTAATTACTGATCATCTAACAGAATATTACGCACCTAAAAACTTTAATTTTTGGTATTTTTTTGGCGCGCTCGCTTTGCTGGTTCTAGTGCTTCAATTAGTTACTGGAATATTTTTAACTATGCACTATAAACCAGATGCTGAATTAGCATTTGGATCTGTTGAATACATTATGAGAGATGTTTCGTTTGGATGGTTAATTCGTTATATGCATTCAACCGGAGCATCAATGTTTTTTGTTGTGGTGTATTTACATATGTTTAGGGGTTTAATTTATGGGTCTTATAAAAATCCCAGAGAGCTTTTGTGGTTGTTCGGTGTAGCAATTTTTTTATGTCTTATGGGGGAAGCTTTTTTTGGATATTTGTTACCTTGGGGTCAGATGTCTTATTGGGGTGCACAAGTAATCGTAAATCTTTTCTCAACAATTCCATTTGTTGGGCCAGATTTATCAGAGTGGCTAAGAGGGGATTATTTAGTGTCGGATGCAACATTGAATCGTTTTTTTGCATTTCATGTTATTGCCCTTCCTTTAGCATTATGTGGTTTAGTATTTGTTCATCTTGTAGCTCTGCATCAAGTAGGTTCAAATAATCCTGATGGTATTGAAATTAAAAAAAATCTTGATAAAAAAACAAATATTCCTTTAGACGGCATTCCATTTCATCCTTATTACACAGTAAAAGATTTGGTGGGCGTTTCAGTATTTCTTATAGTGTTTGCAATGATTATTTTCTATTTACCCGAGATGGGCGGTTACTTCTTAGAAGCAAATAACTTTATTCCTGCAGACCCGTTAAAAACACCAGCACATATTGCACCTGTATGGTATTTCACACCTTATTATTCAATTCTTCGTGCTGTGCCACCTATATTAAATTCACAATTTCCAGGTGTGGCCGCAATGGGACTTTCTGTTTTAGTATTTGCATTTTTACCTTGGCTAGATAAAAGTAAAGTTAAATCAATTCGTTATAAAGGTATTTTGTTTAAACGATGGATTGCATTATTTGTAGTGAGCTTTTTTGTTCTAGGCTATTTAGGTACTGTGCCTTTAAATGTATGGGGACAATTTTCTAATGCAATACCGATTATTGGCGGCGTTGATAAAGCTATAGTGATTGCTCGTATTTTTACTATTACATATTTCTTATTTTTTGCACTTATGCCTTATTACAGTCAAAAAGATAAAACAAAGCCAGTGCCTTCAAGAGTTAGTTATAAATGAAAATCTTAATTAAATTATTTTTATTATTTCTTTTTATATTTACTAATGCGGGATTTGCTAATGAACATTTAATTCTAGATAAAGCGCCTATTGATTTAAATGATCAAGCATCTCTCCAAAGAGGCGCCAAAACATTTATTAATTATTGTTTAAATTGCCATAGTGCTAATTACATGCGTTATAACCGTTTAAAAGATATTGGATTATCTGATAAGTTAATTAAAGACAATTTACTTTTTACAGCAGAAAAAATTGGTGAACCCATGAAGATTGCCATGACAAAGAAAGACGCTAAGGCATGGTTTGGTGTTAATCCGCCCGATCTCTCTGTGGAAGTAAGGGCGAGAGGCTCGGATTGGATTTATAGTTATTTGAGAGGGTATTATCTTGATTCATCTAGACCGACAGGATGGAACAATACTGTATTTGATAAAACAGAGATGCCACATATTCTATGGAAACTTCAAGGTGATCAAAAGTTCAATGAAGAGCATCACACATTAGAACTTACCAACCCTGGCACACTCACTGTTAAAGAATATGATGCGCTTGTAGGTGATCTTGTGAATTACCTTACATTTATGTCAGAACCTTCAAAAGTAAAAAGACTTCATATGGGTTATTATGTTTTATTATTTCTCGGCCTGTTATTAGTTTTAACGGTCAAACTTAAGAAAGAATTTTGGAAAGATATTAAGTAATTATGATGAAACTATATTCAGGCTCGGTTGATCCTTTTAGCCATCGTTGCAGGATTGTTCTTTTTGAAAAAGGTATGGACTTTGAAGTTGTCGATGTCGATCTGGCAAATAAGCCAGAAGATTTAGCAATATTAAGCCCTCATAACTCTGTTCCTGTTTTGGTGGAAAGAGATTTGGTGTTAACAGACGCTAATATTATTAATGAGTATATTGATGAGCGCTTCCCCCATCCTCAACTGATGCCAGCTGATCCGGTGATGAGGGCTCGTGCGCGTTTATTTTTAAGTGATTTTGAAAAACAATTATTTGTTCATATTCCTGCGCTAGAATCATCTGATGAAGTGCGCAAAGAAATTGCGAGAAAACATGTACGTGATAATTTACTTTTAATTGTGCCTATTTTTTCTAAGCAACAACATTTGTTAAGTGACGAATTTTCAATGCTAGACGTTGCGATTGCACCTTTGTTGTGGCGCTTAGGGCATTATGGTATTGAGCTCCCAAATCAAGCAGCACCGCTACTTAAATATGCAGAGAAATTATTTTCAAGATCACTTTATGCTGATGCAATGACACCTTCAGAAAAAGCGATGAGAAAATAATTAAGGGTAATGCCAAAAACAGCTTCAACCAAACCTTATCTTATAAGGGCTATTTATGAATGGTGTGTGACTGAACAATTTACGCCACATTTACTCGTAAAGATCGACCAAAATACTTTAGCACCAAGAGCTTTTATTAAAGATGGAAAAATTTTACTTAATTTAAGTCCCGAGTCTATTAAAGATTTACTGATCACTAACGAGGCTATTGCTTTTACAGCTCGATTTAATGGCACACCTAAAAATCTATATGTGCCGATTTCAGCCGTTGAAGGTATTTATGCTAAAGAAAATGGTGAGGGATTATTCTTTGAAGTTAAAGAAGAACAAGAAACAGCCCAAGAAAAGACAAAAAAATCAGCAGCAAGACCTAAATTAACCCTGGTCAAGAGCTAAAAAACTAGTTCAAATTTAAATAAATTGGTATAGTAGCGCCTCCTAATTACGCCGGATTAGCTCAGTTGGTAGAGCAGCGCACTTGTAATGCGAAGGTCGTCAGTTCGATTCCGACATCCGGCACCATTTTAGTTCGTTTTTATTTCTTCTTATAAGTCCCTCATTAGTTTGACAAAAATCAAAAAAACCAACATACTTGAGGGTTCGGTTTGGAGGGGTGGCCGAGCGGTTAAAGGCGACGGACTGTAAATCCGTTCTCTCTGAGTACGAAGGTTCGAATCCTTCCCCCTCCACCATGAGTAAAAGCTTTTTGAGGTTACGTGGAGATAAGATCCATGGGTGTGCGGGTGTAGCTCAGCTGGTAGAGCATTAGTTTTCCAAACTAAATGTCGCGAGTTCGAACCTCGTCGCCCGCTCCAAATATGTTGAGAATTTTTGGACACGCCCATGTGGCTCAGTGGTAGAGCACTCCCTTGGTAAGGGAGAGGCCGCGGGTCCGATTCCCGCCATGGGCACCAGTAGATATTTTCGAAGAATGTAAATAACAAGGACATAACATTATGGCAAAAGGCAAATTTGAACGTACCAAACCCCATGTGAACGTTGGCACAATTGGTCACGTTGACCATGGTAAGACAACACTTACAGCGGCAATCACAACGATTCTTGCTAAGAAATTTGGCGGAGAAGCTAAGGCTTAC